>DASTWL010000079.1 GCA_035765895.1 Verrucomicrobiia bacterium
ATTCCTTTCGCGGGTCGTCCGCTCAAGTGTGCGCCATCGCCGTGATGGCCTTCGGACTGCCCAGCCGTGCCGGCCGGCACCGGTAGAGGTCGCCAAAATACTTTCCCCAGCAACCCGGGCGGCGCGGGTTCAGCGGCTCAGTTCAACGGCCGTGGATCCCGCCGCCCGCCGGGCGCAATTTGCCCCCCGCACCGGAGCGCCGACCTGCGGTCGGCGTGGTGCGGTCGGGAGCGGGCGGGGCCGGGCGTTGCCTGAACGCTTCCGCTGGGGATGACGGTTTAAGCCGACGAGGACGTCGGCGCTCCTTCATGGTGCGGGTGCCGAACGGCGCCCTCGGGTTCTGCGTCGGGCTTTTGCGGCTCGACAGGTTTGGGTTGCCGGAGTAGATAGGTCTGCATGGTGGCAGCTCTGCATTCCTGCGTTGTTTGGGGCGTGCGTCCCACAACCGGTGGCTCGGCGCCGCTCCCGCGGCGCAACCCACGTTTGCTCCGGAGAGCAGACACCGCTTTCACCCTCAGCGAAAGCCATACGGGCTAGGCGCATCGCGATGAAGACCGCACTTATCACTTTGGGAAGCATTGCGCTGGCGCTATTTGTCCTTGTTCTCGGTGCTCGATGGTTTTTTGGCCGACCTTTCGACCAAGCACGTCATTTTCTTTTGCATGACGTGGATTATCATGCTGTTTCAGTTGCGTGTTTGGATTTGATGACACAGCCCCAATACAAGCCCTTGATCGACCAGTATCCAAGCGGTGATGACCCGCGGCTTCCGACTGCGATTCGAGATGTGAAGGCGTTCTGGTTATCCGTAAACACTAACGAGGTTCTGATTATGAAGACCGGCGGATTCTATCACATGGGACTTGTATTCGAGCGGAGCACCACCGCCTCCAATGCTTATGAGTTGTTATTTCGTGAGGAGCGGCGGGATGTCCCAGATAGATTGCTCTATACTTTGCCCGTGTCGACGAATGCGCCTATCGAACCAAGATAGCTTTGGCCGACGGAGCGCAGCGAAGGAACGTCGAAGCCAGCCGTTGTGGCACAGGCCCCGTAAAAGCCTGACGGCTCACGGGGGAACTGTTGAACGTCCCGAAGCCCTCGTTTGCCATTTTCTCCTTGGCCGCTTTCCATTTCCCCGCTCAACCGCATTGCCCGCCGCGCGGTTCGAGCCGCGCCGCCCCGCTTCATTGACTTGGCCCGCCGCGTCTGCCAGCTTCGCGCAGCGTTGCGTCGATGAAATCGCCCGACTTTTTTGCCCGCATCACCGGGGCCGTTCGTGAAGTGCTCAGCGGGAAACCGCCGAGCTGGCAGGACGACACGCATTCCGTGCCCAAGCTGCACCGGTTCGTGCATTTCTGCGTGCTGCTGACACGGACGTTCCTGCGGAACCGCTGTCCGGTGCGCGCCTCGGCGCTGGCTTACACCACCCTGCTCGCCCTGGTGCCGTTGCTGGCGGTGGCGGTCAGCGTCTCCTCCCTCTTTCTGACCGAGGCCCGGGCGGGCCAGATGGTGGACAGTTCGATCGGTTACATCGTGGAACAGGTGGCGCCGCAACTGGGCCTGATTCCCAGCGGCGAGGCCGGGTTTGATGCGCGCGAAAAGACCGCCGCGAGCATCCGGGCGTTCATCCAGAACCTGAACACGGGGACGCTGGGCGTCACGGGCACAATCGGACTGATCTTTGTCGCCATCAGCCTGCTGGCGACCATCGAGGCGGCGTTCAACGAAATCTGGGGCGTGGAGCGCGGCCGCAACTGGGTGACGCGGATCGTGCATTACTGGGCGGCCATCACGTTCGGGCCGTTCCTGATTCTGGCGACGATCCTGATGGTGAGCGCGCAGTTCCAGGCGGTGCAGCATTCGGCGGAGAGCTTCGGCGCGGTGGGGCGTTTTGCGCTGAAGATCGCGCCGCTGCTGATGCTGAGCCTCGCGTTCATGCTGTTCTACCAGACGATGCCGAACACGAAGGTGCAATGGCGTGCCTCGCTGATCGGCGGCCTCGTGGGCGGCCTGCTCTGGCACCTGAACGGGCAGTTCAACATTTTCTTTGCGTCGCGCATCGTCACGACCAGCAAGCTTTACGGCGGCCTGAGCGTGCTGCCGGTGCTGCTGATTGGCCTGTATTTTTCGTGGCTCATCCTGCTGTTTGGGGCGCAGGTGGCCTACGCCTTCCAGAACCTGGAGACCTACCTGCAGGAGCGCGCCAGCGAGGGCATCAACCAGCGCGGACGGGAATTCATCGCGTTCCGGCTGATGACGGCCATCGGTCTGCGATTTCAAAACGGACGGCCGCCGCTTTCGCTGAACCGGCTGGCGGTTGATTTGAGCATCCCCACGCGGCTCGCGCATGAAGTGCTGCAGGTGTTGCTGGAGGCGCGGCTGGTGGTGGAGGTGGCCGGCCGCGAAACGGCCTATTCGCCGGCCCGGCCGCTCGACCAGATCACGTGCCACGACATTCTGGAGTCCATGCGGGCGAGCCACGGCCAGGAACTGCCCACGCGCGAAGAGCCGGCGCGCCAGGAGGTGTTCGGTGAATTCCAGCGCATCTTCGAGGCCGAGCGGGACGCCGCGCAATCGGTCACCATGCTCGCACTGGTCAACCGCACGCCGTTGTTGGAAGACGCCGGCGAACCACGCCCGGGAACCCGGGCCCTGCCGGGCTGAACCCCGCAACCGGCCTCACGCAAACCTTTTTCACACCACCGACAATCCCCGCAACCCTCGAATCCCCCACTCCCATGATCATTGGCGTCCCCAAGGAAATCAAAAAACAGGAACACCGGGTGGCCCTGCTGCCTTCTGCCGCCTATCAACTCGGCAAACGCGGCCATCGCGTCGTGGTGGAACGCGGCGCCGGCGTCGGGGCCGGCTTTCTGGACAAGGAATACGAGCAGGCCGGCGCCGCCCTGGTGGACACCCACGCCGCGGTGTTCGAGCAGGCGGACCTCGTGGTCAAGGTGAAGGAGCCGCAGCCCGCCGAGCTGCCGCTGCTGCACCCGGGCCAGATGCTGTTCACCTACCTGCACCTGGCGGCGGACAAGGAATTGACCGAGGCGTTGATGCGTTCGGGCGCCACCGCGATTGCGTATGAAACCATCGAGGTCAACCGCCGGCTGCCATTGCTGGAACCGATGAGCGAAATCGCCGGCCGCATGAGCATCCTCGTAGGCGGCTACTTTCTGGCGAAGCACTACGGCGGCAGCGGCACGTTGCTGGGCGGCGTGCCCGGCGTGCTGCCGGGCAAGGTGGTGGTGCTGGGCGGCGGCTCCGCCGGCATCAACGCCGCGCGCATGGCCACCGGGCTGGGCGCGGACGTCACGATTCTGGAGGTGGACATCGAACGGATGCGCTATCTCGACATCACGCTGCACACGGCCCACACGCTTTACTCGGATGAATCCCGCCTCCTGCAAATGCTGCCCGGCACGGACCTGTTGATTGGCGCCGTGCTGCTGCCCGGCGCCAAGGCGCCCAAACTGGTCCGCCCCGACATGCTCAAGCTGATGCGCCCGGGCAGCGTCTTTGTGGACATCGCCATCGACCAGGGCGGTTGCGCGGAAACCTCCCGCCCGACCACGCACGAGAATCCGGTCTTCGTCGAGGAAGGCGTGACGCACTACTGCGTGGCCAACATGCCCGGCGCCTACTCGCGCACCGCCACGCAGGCATTGACGAACGCCACCTTCCGCTACATCGAATTGCTGGCCGACCACGGGCTGGCCGAGGCCTGCCAGCGCCAACCCGCGCTGCGGGGCGGCATCAACGTGATGAGCGGCCAGGTCACCCACAAGGCCGTGGCCGAAGCGCACGGACTCGCGTTCGCCGCGACGCAGCTTTAACTTCCGGAACAGCGCGGGCCGGGCCACGTGAAACTGCGCGGCCGGAGGCGCGCGCTGTTTTCCGCACCCGGCAGGTCACGGTGATGTCGTGCGATAAAACGCCTGGCCGGCCGGCGGATTGGAGTCCACCAACAGCGAAAATCCATTCAGGCCGGCCGTGCTGGTTTGAAGGTTGATCCAGGTGGAAGGATTCAACTCCAGCGTGCGCCACAAGGTGTAGATGCTGTTCGGCAACCCCGCGCATTCCACCACGGCCTGACCGCTGCCGAGATGGAGGCTGAGTTGCGCCGGTGCGGGTGACAGCGTCGCCAGGGCAACGTTGTCAATGAGCCCGTGAAACAATCCTTCGATGCCGCCCGCGTTCGCGTTTGGATTGCCGCCAATCGTGAACCAGGCGCCCGGGGCGACGGGAGTGGAATCCAAATGAATGCCCGCATCCACGCCGTTCACCCGCAGGCGGGTTTGCACGCCGCTCCCAAAATCCTCCCGTTGCAGCTCCAGATGCGTCCACGCATTCAAATTTACGGGCGGACCGCCGGAGGTCTGCTGCACGCCGTGGTGGATGATTTCCCACGTCCCGCCAATTTCCACCACGGCCAGGCCGCCGCCAGAGGAGCCCGTGCCCCCCACACTCACCGGGAAGCTGAACCCCGCGCTGCCCAGTGCCGTCGGATACACATCACAGGAGAGCAGGAAATCATTGAGGTCCAGGCCGGCATAAACTTGCTGCACCCCCGGGCCGCTGCCCTGGTAATAACTGGCGCCATCCAGGGCCATTGAAAGCAGGTCGCCCCCGCCGGGCACGTTGCCGCTGTAAAACGGCGTGCCATAGGCGGCGAGATGATTCGTCCCGACGGCGTCGCGCGTCAGCAATTGTCCGGCCGCGCCGGCCACGGCCCCGAGGTCATCGTCCCCCAGCCGATATTGCGCGAGCCGGTTGGTGATGACGGTGGCCGGACTTGTCACCGTGGCCAGCACCACGGAACTGGTCGTCGCGCCGTAGGCGTTGGTGACCACCACGTCGTAGTTGCCGCCCTGTCCGGAACTGACGTTGCTGAACGTGAGGGAGGAAGCGGTGCTTGCGTTGGTCAGCAACGCGCCATTGTGCCGCCAGAGATAACTCAGAGGCGGTTCACCCGTGGCCACGACGGAGAAGGTCAACATGCCGCCCGCGGGCGTGGTGGCCGGCGACACCGACGGGGCGCCGACAATGATGGGATTCAGATTGTGCAGCTCCACGTTGTCGATCTGGCCTTGGAACAGTCCCTCGATGCCGCCGCCGGTTTCCGGATTGGGATTGGCGCCGATGGTCAAGCCGGGCGGCGGATCGTTGGGCGTTGAAGTCAGGGCCAGCCCGGCATCCGTGCCGTTCACGAGCAGATGGGTTTCCACGCCACTGCCAAAATCTTTGCGCAACAGTTCGAGATGCGTCCACGTGTTCAAGGCCACGGCCGGACCGCCGCTGGTTTCCTGCAACATGTGGTGAATGATTTCCCACGTGCCGCCAATCTCGACAATGGCCAGGCCACCGCCGCCGGTGCCGGTGGCCCCCATGCTCACGGGAAAGCTGAACCCCGCGCCGCCCAGCGCCGTCGGATACACGTCGCAGGACAGGCTGAACCGGTTCAGGTCGATCCCGGAGAAAAGGTTGCTCAATCCCGTGCCGCGATAATAGCTCGCGCCGTCGAACGACAGGGAAAGGGAGCTGCCGCCCGGCGGAACGTTGGCGCTGTAGATGGGATGGCCCGAAGCGGCGAGGTCATTCGTGCCCACGGCGTCCCGGGTGACGGCGGCCCCGGCCGCGCCCGCCGTCGCGGAAGCATCCTGTTCGCCCAACGGCCAGCGCGCGCCCGGACCGTTGCCGGTGTGGTTCCCGTAGCGGATGGCATCGGACATTTGCTGCAAGTCCGCCCGGGCCATGATGGGCTTGGCCGCGGCCGCCGGTTGTGCGGGTCGGTTGTCCGTGGCGCCAGGCCGGGCATACCAAAACGTGGCCGCCGCGTAACCCAGCAGGTCCCACGGATTCCGAATGTCCGTGCCAAACGATGACTCCATGTCAAAGACGAGCCGTTGCCGGAAAGGAATCGCATCCAGCCCCCGCATTCGCGTGTTGATGTTGTAACCCACGGTGCAGCCATCCAGGCCGCCCACGCGCACGTTGGCCAGAAACGGATGGCTGAACTCGTCGGCACGGCTGGGCAACACTCCGCCCGCCCAGCCGTAGTAATCCTCCGAGCCCGTCCCAAACTGCGTGGGCACGCCATTCTGCCACGCGGCATCGACGTAGATTTTCTCGTCGCCCTCCCCCCACCAGGAATTCGTTTGAATGTTCAGCACCGTCCAGGAATCCCCCACGTAAATGCCCTGCCCTTGAATATCGACGTAGTTCCAATCCGCGGGCGGCGTGCCGGGCAGGATGCCATCCGGCCGCCACGTTGCATGGAAATGGAGCGAGCGTTCATCCCAGCTCCACGGGGCGGTAACGACCTGCAAGTTCACCGCCACGCCCTGGGTGGCTTCGTTGAGCACCTGAACGGAGGCGGACGTCGCATAGGGCATGACCCACGAACAGACCAGCGTGCCGTTCGACGTCACGGTGCGCTGCCAGGTTTGAAAGGGATGAACGGCATCCGGACAGGAAAAGAAATCCCCCACCGGGCACCAAACGGTTGGCTCGCCGTCAAACGTCATGGCCAGCACCGTGGAACGCAGACACGCAGAATTGGTAAGGCTCGCCGGCAGTTGCACCGAAAACTGCCGGATTGCATTGGCGCCACCAGGCAGGGCCATTTCGTAGCTGCCGCCCCCGGCCACCACGACACTGTTGCTCGTCGCGTCGCCGGCCGCCGCGGGCGGAGCGGTCAGGTTCTGCCCGACGCTCGTCCGCAATCCCGCCAGGGCCTGATAGTTCGTCTGGGAGAATGTCTCGACGGCGGTGCCGTTGGTGTAGGCGCGATACGCGACGTTGTAGTAAAACGGCGCCGCGGACAGCGTCACCTTGCAGCTTTGGGCGAACGGAATGGGCAGATACAAGTCCCCTGCGCGCGCCGTGTAGGCGGCAAACGGGTTGCCGATGGAGCCCTGGGCCGTGACCAGTTCAATCAACGATTCATCGAACGCCGGTTGCGTTGCGCCATCCAGGTAAATGCGCACGCTCGGGCCGGTGCGGTTGTTGTAGTCGTAATAGAAGAACGGCGTCCAGATGCGCGTCAGGCAGCCCGGCCCTTGATGCTCCATGATGACCCATTCCGGATTGCCGGTCAGCGAATTGGTTTCCACGCGGAGATAACCCGTCCCGTCGCCGTCAGCGAACCAGCCGCTGAACGTCTGGTCTGGTTGATTCCGGTTGTAGGACGCCCGATTGTAACTCGACGCGGTCAGCGCCTCGTAGGCCGGCGCCGGCCACCGGGCCAGCGCATCCCGGTTGGTCATCGTCTCCAACAAGGATTGCAGCGTCACCGTCTGCGCCACCGCCCCGGCCACGAAGCACATCATCGCTCCGCCAGCCAAAAGTCCCGCCCTCAGTTTGATCTTGTAACACTTCATACCTCAACAAACCGCCAGTCTTTCCCGTTCCGCTTTTTGTTCACTCACATCAAGCCTGCGCCCGGCCCACCGCCGGACGCAGGCCCGTTTCACCGGTCACGACCGCTTTAGGGCATCGTGGCCCGGTAGAAAGCCGTTCCCGCGGGTGGATTGGGATCGGTAAACAGCGCGGTGCCCAGATTGTCCGTAACGCCGTTGGTGACGGCGGACCACGTGGCGGGGCTCAAGCCCGGCGAACGCCACAGGGTCAGATTCGCCCGCGCCCGCCCGGCACAATCGACCTGGATCTGGTTCCCAAGTGACCGCAATTGCACTGCGGGCGGCACCAGGTTGAAGCTCTTGAGTTCGACGTTGTCCACCAGTCCGTTGAAGGGCCCTTCGATGCCGGACACGTTGTTGGCCGAGCGGTTGGCTCCCACGGTCAGGAAGGCCGGCGGCGGGTTGGGCGCGGAATCCAATTGGACCCCGGCGTCCACGCCATCCAGCAGGAGCCGTGTTTGCACGCCGCCGCCAAAGTTGCGCCGCACGACCTCGACATGCTGCCACGTGTTCAAGGGAATGGCCGGGCCGGCACTGCTCAATTCGACTCCGTGATTAATGATTGCCCAATTGCCGCCGACTTCGACGAGCGCGAACCCGCCACCACCGGCGCCCGTGCCGCCGATGCTCAACGGGAAGCTGAAGCCACCCGAGCCCGCCGCCGTCAGGTAAACATCACAGGACAGGCTGCAATTATCCCAATCCACGCCCGCATACAGATTGCTGAGCCCTGCCCCGCTGCTCTGGTAAAAGCTGGCGCCGTCGAACGCAACGGACAGCGCGCTGCCACCGCCCGGAACCTCGCTGCTGTAAACCGGCGTGCCGTTGGTGGCGAGATCGTTGGTCCCGATGATGTCCTTGCTGAACG
Organism: Verrucomicrobiia bacterium; assembly: GCA_035765895.1. Classification (NCBI taxonomy): domain Bacteria; kingdom Pseudomonadati; phylum Verrucomicrobiota; class Verrucomicrobiia; species Verrucomicrobiia bacterium. The sequence goes on from DASTWL010000079.1 coordinate 8,296, forward strand.
CGGCGCCGGCACCGCCCGCCGTGGCCCCCGCGTCATCCTCGCCGAGCCGATACCGGGCCACGGTGGTGCCCACTGACACCCCGGGAAGCAGCACCGTGAGGTTGACGATGGAACTGGTGACCGCACCGACGGGATTGCTGACCACCAAATCATAAACACCGCTCCAGTTGGTGGTCACCCCGTTCAGGGTCAGCGTGGGCGAAGTGGTGTTCGTAAAGACCGTCCCGTTCCGCCGCCAGCTGAAGTTCATCGGCAACTGGCCGCTGATGCCGGACGCCGACAAGGACAGCGATTCGCCGCTCGGCAACAGATGCAACGGACTCGCCGTCAAGGTGTCGACCTGGGGCGGCAGCCCGACTGAATAGTCATGCACCACCACGTTGTCGATCTGGCCGCTGAACAACCCCTCGGTGCTGACGCCGTCGTTCTTGAAGTTGCCGCCAATGGCCAGCAGCGGGGTGATGGGCAGGTCCGGTCCCGCCGTGGCCGAGACGCCGGCGTCCACACCGTTCACAAACAGCCGGCTCCGCACCACGCTCCCAAATTTGCGGCGTTGCAGTTCCAGATGGGTCCATTGATTCAGCGCCGCCGGCACGCCCGCGCTCTGGCTGATGGATTGCTGGAACACGTGCCACTCGCCACCGATCTCGACAATCGAAAAACCGCCCGAACCGTTCTGCCCCATCGCCACCGGGAAGCTGAAACCCGCACTGCCCGGCGCCGTCATATATACGTCGCACGACAAACTAAAATTGTTGAAATCGAGGCTGGCATAAAGATTCGTGAGGCCGTCGCTGCTGCCGCCGTAGTAGCTCCCGCCGTCAAACGACAGCGACAACGTGCTGCCGCCGGCCGGAACATTGGCGCTGTAGGACGGCGCGCCAAACACCGGCAACTCCGCCGTGCCCACGGAATCCTTCGTCATTGCCGCCCCGGGATTGCCGGCCGCCGCCCCGGCATCATCTTCGCCCAGGCGGTAGCGCGCCACGTCCACTCCCGCCGACAGGGCGGGATCCTCGACCGCCACATTGACCACCGCGCTCGTGACCGCGCCAAAGGTCGTCGAAAGAATGACGTCGTATCCGCCCGCCGCGCTGCTGGTGGCATTGGTCAGTGTGACGGACGGCGTGGTGGTATTCGTCACCACCTGGCCGTTCAGCCGCCATGCGAAGGCCCGCGAACCGGCATCACCAGTTACGTTGTCGGCGGTGAGAATGATGGAATTACCGGCATAAATGGTGCCGGGCGACGCGGTGATGCCCCCCAGCGTGGGCGGCATGCCGACATTGAGATTGCTGACCACCACGTTGTCCACGAGCCCGTTGAAATAACCCTCCACATCGCCCGGAATGTCGCTGTTGAGTTCGTTGGCCCCGATGGTGAAGAAATCCTGCGGCGTATTGGGAGATGATGCGATCGCCAGGCCGGAATCCGCGCCGTTGACGAACAGCCGCGTCTCCACGCCGGAACCGAAATTCTTCCGGATGAGGTCCAGGTGCGTCCACGTGTTCGTGGCCACGGCCGGTCCGCCGCTGGTTGCGACCACGCCCATGTGAATCAGCTCCCACTGGCCGCCAATTTCGACGATGGCGATGCCGCCGGCGCGGTTGTCCCCAAGGCTGACGAGGAAGCTATAGCCCGCGGCCCCGGGCGCCGTCACGTTGACGTCGCAGGACAAGCTGAAATTGTTGAAGTCGAGATTGCTGTAAACCTGGTCGAAGCCGTCGTTGTTCAGCACGCTTCCCTGGTAACAGCTCGCGCCGTCAAACTGCATGGCCAGCGTGCTGCCCCCGGCCGGGACGTTGCTGCTGTAAAGCGGCGCCCCCACGGCGGCAAGGTCGTTGGTTCCCGCCGCATCGGTGGTCGTGGGATTGCCGGCATTCCCGGCAACGGCGCCGGCATCTTGCTCGCCAAGATTCCAGCGGCCGACGACCGGGGATTGCGCGTGGACGCCGAGCGCGAACGACGCCACGCCGGCGGCCAGAAGAACGGATCGGATGTATGTGCTCATAGGTTTGTTGGGGTTGTTTTCGGCAAGGAAAGTGGCAGGCATTGTCAGTGGGCGCTAAATCACGGCCAGGGAGTGCTGGTTCCGGTGCGCGCGGATGTTCCCGGGCGCTATTGCAGGTCCTCTCCCTTCAGCCCGTTCCGGGTCCAGTCAAAGTTGTAAACGGGATCGCGGCCGTTATAGCTGGTGGGGTTGAGTTGTGCCCAGCGGGCAAACTGGCTGTGGCCATCGACGAACAGGAGCACCATCCCGTTGGGTCCATGGCCGCCGCGGTTGCGCTGCGACGCGGACGTGACGTCGAAGACCGTGGCCGATCCCAGCTGGCTCGCGAAGCACGCGCGAATCGCCTTCTGCGTGGGATGCAACACCTCGGTGTAGGCGCGGCGCTGCGGGGCTGTGTTGTTGTCGTTGTTGTAGAATTGCGCGTAGTAAACGTAGGAACACGGAAACGGCAGCTGGTTCGTGGCAATGTAGCCGGTAGCCTTCGCCCATTCGATGTTCCAGCCTTCGCCCCGGTCCGCCGGGCACCGGTAAAAGCTCCGGTTGTTCGTGCTGATGTAAGGATCCGTCAGAGTCAGGACATCCACGAACGGCAACCGCGGCCAGCCATTGTTGGTGAAGGGGAAACGGTCGTTGTTGTCATTGACGTAAAGCAGGCTTGCAACGCCCAGCTGGCGCAAATTGGAAATGCAGTTGGCCGTCCACGCCTTCTGTTTCGCCTTGCCCAGGGCCGGCAACAGCATCGCGGCCAGAATGGCGATGATGGCGATGACCACCAGCAGTTCAATCAGGGTAAAGGCCGGGGAGCGGTGAACCGATCGCCCGGCGGAATCCGGGGCGGGAAAATGCCCGGCCGGGGAGCGGCGAACGCGGCAAAATGAGGGGAGCGACGTGTTCATGGTGTGGTTGATGGTTCGCATCCTACCCCCACCCGCCCCAC
>DASTWL010000080.1 GCA_035765895.1 Verrucomicrobiia bacterium
GTCGGCGTGCACGGCAACTTTCTGCTTCAGGTCTATCCCAAGAAGGACATCTGGCAGCGCCAGAATCAGGAGGAGTTCATCGACGAAGTGCGCACCGTGGACTCCAATGTCACCGGCACGCCGGTGCAGCTTTACGAATACACCACACTGTTGAAGCAAAGTTACGAGGATGCCGCGTGGTATTCCCTGATTGCCATTTCCCTGATGGTGCTGCTTCACTTCCGCAGCCTGGTTGCGTTGGCGCTGGCCTTGTTGCCGGTGGCCATCGGCACCCTGTGGCTGGTCGGGCTGATGGGTTACTTTAAAATCCCGTTCAACCCCGCCAATATCATGACGCTGCCCCTCGTGATCGGCATCGGCGTGACCAACGGCATCCACATTTTGAATCGTTTTGCCGAAGAGCAGAACCCCAGCATTCTGGCCAAGAGCACAGGCAAGGCAGTGCTGGTTTCCGGCCTGACGACGATTGCGGGGTTTGGCAGCCTCATTCTCGCCAAACATCAGGGGATTCAGAGCCTGGGTTACGTGATGGCCAGCGGAACGGCGGCGTGCATGTTGGCGGGTCTGACTTTCCTGCCCGCCTTTTTGAATTTGTTGATGCGGCGCTGGCGTTTAATCAAACAACCCAGTGCAATCAACAAGTGACCACACTGGGTTGGGAGGAACCGAGGTTAAAAACCTCAAGGTAGGCAGAGCATAGTCGGGTTGACATTAATGTCAATCCAGTTGTTTTGGCAGGCACAAAAAACGTTGAGTGGAAACCGCTAACGTTATCGGAATGCAAGTTGTCTTGAGCTACTTATTTCATCATGGCGGTCGCGGCGGACTCTCGGCGCGGCCGGCTCGCCGCCTTGCGGCCGGGGCGTTCCTCGCGCTGGGCGTGGTGCTCTTGCCCTTCACCAGCAAGGGCTTGGACGAAGACGGGCCGGGCCTTGGTCCGCTGTTTGACACGTTCCCGCTGACGCTCGCCGACGGCACGCGAACGGAAGCGGCTGGGCCTTTCTACTATCAGGAACAGCAGGACACCCAATCCACCTGGGCCGTTCCGCCGTTGTTGTCATCGGTTCAGGATCCCGCCACCGAATCTCGGGAATTTGATTTCGTTTACCCGGTGCTGACGTATGACCGCTTCGGCAGCGAATATCGGTTCCAGATCATCCAGCTGTTCAGCTTCTCCGGTGGCGGGCTGCAATCGGGCGAAACCGAGCATCGCTTCACGCTCTTTCCGCTCTACTTTCAACAACGCTCCCCGGACACGAACGAAAACTACACGGCGCTGTTTCCGTTGCACGGCACCTTGAAGAACCGGCTGTTCCGTGACCGAATCGACTTCACACTCTGGCCGCTTTACGTAAAAACCATCCGTCGCCAGGGCGTGGGAACGGTCGGAGCCGATGAATTTCTCGCATTGGGCAATCGCTGGGCCCGACACAGCCGGCGCGGCGATTTCACCACCTACAACTTCATCGCGCCCATCTTCCACCTGCGTTACGGTGACGGCCTGCACGGCTGGCAGGCGTGGCCGGTGGCCGGTCATGAGGTAAAAGTGGTCACCACGCGGACCAACGCCTGGGGGGACGCGGAATCCATTCCGGGCTACGAAAAGACGTTCATTGCCTGGCCGTTCTGGTTCAACGAAACACGCGACATTGGCACCACCAACACCGCACATTTCTCGGCACTGCTGCCGTTTTATTCCAAGCTGCGTTCGCCCGGACGGGATTCAACCTCCTACCTCTGGCCCTGCGGTTTGACGCTGACGGACGATCGCCTCAAGCAGTATCACGAAACCGACGTGCTCTGGCCGATCTTCGTTTACGCCCGCGGCGCGGGAAAGACGTCCACCCGCGTCTGGCCGTTGTTTGGCCGCGCCCGCAGCGAGCTGCTGGAAAGCGACTTTTATCTGTGGCCACTTTACAAATACAACCGGCTGCATTCCGACCCGCTCGACCGCGAGCGGACGCGGATTTTGTTCATTCTCTACTCCGACAAGCGGGAGCGGAACACCGAAACGGGCAAGGCCTCCCGCCGGATTGACTGCTGGCCCTTGTTCACCCACACCCGGGATTTCGAGGGGCGAACGCGTTTGCAGATCTTCTCGTTGTTTGAACCGATTGTTTCGACGAGCAAAAGCGTGGATCGCAACTACTCGCCGGTCTGGTCTGTCTGGCGGGCGGAGAACAATCCCGTCTCCGGGGCGTCCAGCCAGTCGCTGCTGTGGAATCTGTATCGCCATCAGGTGACGGCTGACGGCAGCCAGCGGACGTCATTCCTCTTCGGCCTGTTTGAGCACCGGCAAACGCCCGCCGGCACGGGCCTGCGGTTGTTTTTTATTCCGTTCAAATCGCCCGCGCCAACGCCGCCGGCTGCGGCCAAAGTTGATTCTCCAGTCCAAATGACGCACCCTGCCGGCGTGGTGCATCGATAAACCAACCCCGCGCACGCATGTTTCAAAACGTCGGCGAAATGGTGATCTTGTTCTGGCGCACGCTGCTGGCCCTGCCTTTGGCGTGGCGGCAGCGGCAGAAGGTCTTCGACCAGCTTTTTGAGATCGGCAACGCCAGCCTGCTGATGGTGTGCGTGCTCTCGTTCTTCATCGGCGCCGTCATCGCGCTGCAAACCGGGCCGGTGCTGGTGGAGCGTGGGTTGCATAGTTACGTGGGCGGCATGGTGGGCTATTCCATCGCCCGCGAGCTGGCCCCGATTATGATGGGGGTGCTGCTGGCCGGACGCATCGGCTCGGCCATGACGGCGGAGATTGGCTCCATGCGTGTTTACCAGGAAATCGACGCGTTGCGCACCATGAACATCAACCCGGTGCATTACCTGGTGTTGCCCCGGATGATTGGCATGGGGGTGGCCATGCCGATGCTGGTGACGTTTGCCATTCTGGTCGGCTGGCTGGGCGGCGCAACCGTTGCCGCCACGAACCACCAGATTGAAATCTCCTTCCAGGTGTTCTTCCAGGACCTGCGCACCGTGGTCGACCTCGGTGACGTCATCCACGGCGTGGTCAAAAGTTTCTGCTTTGCCATCGTCATCGGCCTCGTGTCCTGTCATCAGGGCCTGATCACCCGCGGCGGCCCGCGGGGAATTGGCCGGTCGGTGACCAAATCGGTGGTCAACTCGATTGTGTTGATCATCATCCTTGACTACCTGCTCACCCGCGTGCTCCAGAAATGATGAGCGAATCCTCCCAACAGTGTGGCATCAGCATTGAAATCAAGGGGCTCCGCAAATCCTTTGACGGCCAGGAAGTGCTCAAGGGCATCGACCTGCAGGTGCAACCCGGTGAAGTGTTCGTGCTGATGGGCCCGAGCGGCAGCGGCAAAAGCGTGCTGCTGCGCCACATCATCGGCCTGGAGCCGCCGGACGCGGGCGAGATTCTCATCGCCGGCGAATCCATTCACACCGAAGGCGTCATGGACCGGCATCATCTGGCCATGGTGTTTCAATCCGGTGCGCTGTTAAACTCGCTGACGGTGGGCGAAAACGTCGGCCTCTATTTGAGCGAGCATCGGCTGAAACCGCCGGAGGAAATCCGCCGCATCGTGGCCGAACAGCTTGAAGCCGTCGGGTTGAAGGGCGTGGAAGCCAAAATGCCCAGTGATTTGTCCGGTGGCATGAAGAAGCGGGTGGCCATCGCCCGCGCCCTGGTCAGCGAGCCCGAACTCATTCTCTACGACGAGCCCACGAGCGAACTGGATCCGGTGTCGTCCGTGGTGGTCGGCGAACAGATTGCCAAATTGAACGCCCGGTCCAAGGTGACTTCGCTTGTGGTTTCGCACGATCGGGATCTCGCCTTTGGCATCGCCGACCGCATCGCCGTGATTTTGGAGGGCCGCATCCTGGCCATCGGCAAGCGGGAGGAAATCCGCCAGTGCCAGGATCCCGCCATCCGTGATTTTCTCAACGCCAATTTCAACCGCCTTTGATTTGCCATGAAAAACACCCTTGAAACCCGCCTGGGGTTCTTTGCCGCCCTCATTGTGATCGCCGCCGTGCTGATCCTAGAAACGCTGGGCAGCCTGGAAAACTTCCGCCACGGGAAGCACGTCCGCGCCCTGTTCAACACCGTCCAGGAACTCAAGGAAGGGGACCGCGTCAAAATGGCGGGCGTGGAAGTCGGCCGCGTGGAAAAAATCGAGCTCTATGAAGGCCGGGTGCGCGTTGACATGAAACTGAACGCCAACGCGCCGGTCAAAACGGACAGCACGGCCACCATCCGGTTCGCCGGCCTGCTGGGCCAGAATTTTGTGTCGCTCGATTTTGGTTCGCCCGGCGCCGAACTGGCCGACAACAACACCTATCTGCCCACCGCCGAGCAGCCGGATCTCAATGCCATCATGCAGCGCCTCGACAACGTGGCCGCCGGTGTGGAAAACCTCACCAAGAGCTTCTCAGGCGACAAAATCGACAACATCCTCGGCCCGCTCACGGATTTCTTCAAACAAAACAACGCCCAGATCAGCGCCACCATCACCAACATCAAGAACATCAGCGCACAGGTGGCGGACGGCAAAGGCACCGTGGGCAAGCTGATCATGGAGGACACGCTTTACAACACGGCCTTGAACACGGTTTCAAACTTTCAGGACACGGCGGCCGACATGCGTTCAACCATCGCCGATGCGCGCACTGTGCTGGCCGATGCCAAGGCGGGCAAAGGCACCCTGGGCAAGTTGTTGACCGACGATGCGCTCTACAATGAAACCACCGAATCCATGACCAACCTCAAGGAGATTCTCCAGAAAGTGAACCGGGGCGATGGCACGGTGGGCAAACTGGTGAACGACCAGGAATTCTACAAGAACGCCAAGCTCACCCTGCAAAAACTCGACAAGGCCACGGAAAGCCTGGAAGACCAGGGTCCCATCAGTGTTATGGGGACGCTCTTCCAGACGTTCTATTGAGTTCCGCCGGGCGGGTCCGGGCGGCGGACCACGCTGCTCGACCCATGCGCACGATTTATTTCGACTACAACGCCACCACGCCCCTGGATCCGGAGGTGGGGGCGGCCATGCAGCCTTATTTCGCGGCCGAATGGGGCAATCCGTCGAGCATTCACCATGTGGGCCGGCGCGCCCGGGCGCTGCTGGATGAAATGCGGGATCGGGCCGCCGCGCTGTTCGGTTCCAAGCCGAGCGAGGTCGTTTTTACCAGCGGCGGCACGGAATCCAACAATCTGGCCATTTTCGGCACCGCGCGGCGGCTGCGCACGCGGGGCCGCCACTTGATCACCTCGGCCATCGAGCACCACGCGGTTCTAAATTGCTTCGAATACCTCGCCCGGCAGGAAGGCTTTGAAGTGACCGTGCTGCCGGTGGACCGCGAGGGCCGGGTGTCGCCCGAAAATTTGCGCCGCACCCTTCGTCCCGACACGATTCTGGTTTCCATCATGGCGGCCAACAACGAGGTGGGAACCCTCCAGCCGATTGCGGAACTCGGCTCCATCTGCCGGGAGCGCGGGGTAATTTTCCACACTGACGCCGCCCAATGGTTCGGCAAGGAGCCGTTCACAAACATTCACCAGTTCAACGCCGACCTGGTCACGGTTTGCGCTCATAAGTTTCATGGCCCGAAAGGGGCTGGTGCCCTGTTCATCCGCTCCCCTTTGTTGCCGGACCCGATTATTTTCGGCGGCGGCCACGAAAATGAGCGGCGGGCGGGCACGGAAAACCTGCCGGCGATTGCCGGTCTGGTGCGCGCCATGGAACTCTTCCTGCGCCAGCCCGTTTTCCCGACCGAACCGTTGCGGATCATGACCCAACAGCTGGCCCAGACGATTCAATTAATTGAGGGCGTGACGCTGGTCGGCTCACCAGCCCAAAGGCTCGCCAATACGGTCGCTTTCGTCGTCAACGGCACGGATAGTTTCGCCCTGCTGGCCGGATTGGACGTTGAAGGCATTTGCGCCTCGGCCGGAGCCGCGTGTTCGGCCGGTTCCTTGGAGCCTTCGCACGTCGTCTCCGCGCTTGGTTTTGATGCCCAGCTGGCCCGCTCGCTCGTTCGCTTCTCCCTTGGGCGCGAAAACACAAATGATGAGATTGAGGCTGTCGCCCGCCTCCTTCCCGCCATCGTCCGTCGTGCACAATCGGGCCGATAACCCGCCGATTCCTTGTGAATTACTTGTCAGCTTTGTCAATGACTCCGAGTTCTCCGTCTTGTCGAAAGTTGTGCGTGGGGTTTTTCACATTCCAAAACCCCGTTTTCAGGCCCGATTTCTTGACACCCCCGGTTGTTTGCCTTATTCACAGCCCATATTAAATCGGTCCAATTTTTGTGAGAGAATCACTCCATATCACGCAATGAACCTGACCATTTCCAAGGATCAAATCATTCACGGTCTGCAGGCGGTCCAGAACGTGGTCAGCACGCGCACCACCCTGCCGATTCTCTCCAACGTGCTGCTCGAAGCCGAGGGCAATCGCCTCAAACTCACCGCCACCGACCTCGATGTGACGGTGTCCTGCTCCGTTGAGGCGCAGGTCAAGAAAGGCGGCGCCACCACGGTGCCCGTCAAAAAGCTGTTTGGCATCGTGCGCGAACTCTCCAATAGCGACATCGAGCTGGAAGTGGACGAAAAGAACAATTGCAGCATCCGTTCCGGCGCTTCGTTCTACAAGGTGAACGGCCTCGCCGCGGAGGAATATCCGCCGATGCCGAAGTTCAAGGACGACAAAAAGGTCTCGCTCAAGCAGGAAACCGTCAAAACAATGATGCGTAAAACGTCGTTCGCCATCTCCACAGACGAGTCGCGCTACGTTCTGAACGGCATTTTCATGAGCCTGAAGGACCACAAGCTCACGATGGTGGCCACCGACGGCCGCCGTCTCGCACTCGTGGACGAGGAAGTGGACGTCACCGAGCAAAGCCAGGGTGAATTCATCGTGCCCGCCAAGGCGGTGAACGAGTTGAACCGCCTGCTGCAAGGCGCGGGCGAACTGGAAATTCGTTACAGCGAAAATCAGGCAGCCTTCAACCTCAAGGACGACAAGGGATTTTCCATCCTCATCATCAGCAAGCTCATCGAAGGCAATTATCCCAACTATCGCCAGGTTATTCCCGGCGAGGCGAAGGAGCGCGTGCAGCTCGTGCGTGAGGAATTCCTCCATGCCTTGCGCCGTGCGGAAATAATGACCAGCGAGAAGTCGAACTCGGTGAAGCTGACCTTCACCAAGAACAACCTCGCCATCACGGCCAATTCTCCCGAAGTGGGCGAAGCGCGCGAAAGCATCGCGGTGAACTACAAGGGCAAGGACATGGCCATTGCGTTCAACCCAAAATACATGATCGACCCGTTGAACGCGCTGGCCGAGGACGAAGTTTTCTTCGAGCTGATCGACGAACTCAGCCCCGGCGTGTTGAAGATCAACGGCCCGTTCCTCTACGTCGTCATGCCGATGCGGTTGAGTTGAAAACCCCTTTAAAGCAAAAAGGCGCGGAGAAATCCGCGCCTTTTTCGTTTATGGGGGAGAGTCGAATTCCGTTACATCTGCTCCAGCACTTCGATGCCCAGCGTGTTCAATCCCTGCTTGAGCACGCGGCCAGTCAGGTCGCAAAGCGCCAGCCGACTGTTGCGCATTTCGTCTTCGGACTTCAGCACCGGGCAGGCTTCGTAGAATTTCGCGAACGCGCCGGCGACCTCGTAAAGATAATTGCAGAGATAATTCGGCCGGAAATCATCCAACACCGCTTCCAGCACGCCGCCGAAGTTCAATAATTGCTTGGCGAGCGCGAGTTCCTCGGCCGCCGCCAATTGGATGTTGGATGTCGGATGTTGGACTTTTGATGTTTCTCCCGCCTTCCGGAGAATGCTCGCGATGCGGGCGTAGGCATACTGCAAATACGGCGCAGTGTTGCCCTGGAGCGACAGCATCTTGTCCCAACTGAACACGTAATCGCTCTGTCGGTTCGGCAGCAGGTCGGCGTATTTCACGGCGCCGAGACCGACCACGCGCGCAATCTCGCGGCGCTGGGCTTCGGGCAGGTCGGGATTCTTCTCATTCACCACCGCCAGCGCGCGCGACTCGGCTTCGTCGAGCAGGTCGCCGAGTTTTACCGTGTCGCCGGAGCGCGTTTTGAACGGCTTGCCATCGTCGCCCATGATCTTGCCGAAGCCGACGTGGAAGAGCTTCACGTTCTTCGCTGCCTCGGGCTGCCAGCGCCCGAAGGCGAGGAAGAGCTTCCTGAAATGCGGCGCCTGCCGGTCGTCCACCACATACACAATCTCGTGCGGCGACCACGTCTTCAGGCGGTAATCCACCGTGGCAAGGTCGGTGGTCATGTAGTTGAAACCGCCGTCGCTCTTGCGGACGAGCGCGGGGTCGGCCACCCACTCGCCGTCGCGGTTGACGAGAAAAGGGTCTTCCTTCGGCGGCAACGAGCCGTCGCTGAAGATGCCCACCGCGCCTTCGCTTTCGCGGGCGATGCCGCGCTTGAGCAGGTCCGCGACGACTTCGCCGAGCCAAGGGTTGTAAAAACTTTCGCCCAGCGTCTGGTCGAACTTCACGCCGAGCCGGCCGTAAATCGTGTCGAACTGGACCTGCGACAGGCGGATCATCTCCTTCCAGATGGCGGTGTTCTCGGCATCGCCGGCCTGGAGCTTCACCAGTTCCTGTTTGGCTTCTTCGAGCCGCGCGGGGTGGGCGTCGCACTCGGCGTTGATGACCTTGTAGAGCCGTTCGAGTTCGGCGATGGCGTCACGTTCGAGCGCGGGGCGATCCAGGATTTGTTTCCAGCCGAGCAGCAGCTTGCCGAATTGCGTGCCCCAATCGCCGATGTGGTTGTCGGTGATGACGCGGTGGCCGAGCAGGCGCAGGATGCGCTGGAGCGCGTCGCCGATGCCGGTGGATCGAATGTGCCCGACGTGCATCGGCTTGGCGACGTTCGGCGAACTGAAATCCACCACGACCGTGAGCGGATTGGCCGCGCGGCTAAAAAACAGATGCTGGCCCACGAGCGCTTCACCGAGGCACGCGGCCACGGCGGCGGGCTTGAGGCGGAAATTGAGGAAGCCCGCGCCGGCGATTTCGACGGGTTCGCACCACGCGGCGACGTCGAGCTTGGCCTTCACCTGTTCGGCGAGTTGGCGCGGGTTCAGCTTGCGCGCCTTGGCGAGGGCCATGAGGGCGTTGCTCTGGTAATCGCCGAATTTCGGGTCCGGGCACGGGCGCACGAGCACGGCGCTCACGTCGGCGTCCGGCAGGACGGCGCGGACGGCGGCTTGCAGCGCGGCTTCAATGTGTTTGTTGGGCAGCATGACAGGATGCGTGAACACGTCACGCGGGCGTGATTATTGCTAAAGACGGATGAAAAACCAGACGAGAGAATGGGATCGATCAGTGTTGACATAGCAGCGCTCGACGCGCGACACGCCACGAGCATCTGCGTTGAACACGCATGAGTTTTGAGAGTAGGCGAGACCTCAATTCTGGCTGGATACCGGATGAATCACTGGCGATCTGCGCTCCCCAGCAATCAGGGAAGTATGTGAGCGACCACTTTGAATTACACGCAGCCTCCAGTTGCTTTGAGAACGGATGACGTTCGAGATCCGCAAGCTCACCGGAGCGATTGACTGTCTTTATGGCAGCCAGAATTTTGTGAGCGAGGCAGCGCCAGCAGCGAACGTCCAGATGCCTCGAAACATTTTCGAGCGCCAGCTTGAGTAAATCCAAAGGAACATTGCGCAGATTTAAGTCTTGAATCCGTGCCCAGTTCTCTGGGAAATCCCAAAAACTTGAGGTATGAGCATCTGCGAGCGCACGGATTATCGAGGTTGGACCGTCATACTGGATGCGATTGAGCTCAAGCAGCCTGGCAGAACGGATTTGCTCTTGGCGCGCTCGCTCTGCCATTTCCTGTTCCTCTTGGGTTCTGCGCTCAAGCTCGCGCCTTTCCAGTTCCGCACGCCACAAAGGCAACGCATCACGCAAAACCTGATACCCACTCGCAACGGGATGGTAGTAATCAAACAGGGCAATTGTATCCTGAAGCCTGCTTTCTGCACGAATCGCAGCTTCCAACAGAAGAGGCGCAATGGTGGGATGCTGGTGAAATTTGCGTTGAAATGGAGCGGAGCCGCGTTTGATAAACCACTGGTGATTGTCGGTGGATGCAAGGCGGATGATTTGCCAAGCAAGCGAGCCGCTGAAGGGAGCACGTAAAGAAAGATTCGTAATAAAGCGGTCAAACTCGAATTGGTTCAACAGGAGGACGAGCCCAAGCAAAGGGCGGGGGTTGTCGAAGTCCGGCTCATCGCAGGCCGCAAGCGCGTCGACGAAAGATTGGCGAATTCCGTCACTCGTAGAATCAAACCTCTCTTGAATGCCAAGGTCACACTTTAGACAGAAGCCACGACAGCGTCTGTCCAAGCCCAACGACCTTGTTGCCGTTTCAATGGCAGTCATTTGAGTTGCCTCAAAGGAATTCCGCCTCTGTCAAATTGCAGCGTCTCAAAGCGAAAGGAGGCGCAAAACACCCTTTCTACTTCTTCCCCTGCTCCTTGATCGCCTGGAGCATGGAGTCCGAGTCGGGGGCTTGTTCGAGCGCCTGACGGAAATCGGACTTGTGGAGCATTTTGGCGATGTTGGCGAGGGTGTGGAGGTGTTTCTGAAACTGGCCTTGCGGAACGAGGAAGAGCATCACGAGGTGAACCGGCTGATTGTCGAGGGCGTTGAAGTCCACACCCTGCTTGGACCGGCCCAGCGCGCCGACGACTTCGTAGATCAGGTCCGTGGACGCGTGCGGAATACCGATGCCGAAGCCAATGCCGGTGCTCATCGAGGTCTCGCGCTTGCGCACCACAGCCGTGATCGCCTCCCGATGCTCAGGCTTGATCTTGCCGGTGACGACGAGGTTGTTGATCAACTCATCAATCGCCTGCCAGCGATCCGCCGCCTGCAAGTCGGGGACGATCTGCTCTTTGGCGAGTATGTCTCCAAGGTCCATAGATTTAATCCGCAATCGGGATTTCGCCCGAAACAATCCGGCAATTCAAGACAGAATTCAGCCGGAATAGTTACGGACCGGTCTCAGATGGCGGTGCGCAATGCGTGGAGCACCTGTGTGGTTCCTTCCACCCACCAATGCCCCACCGTCACCAGGTTGGTCCGGGACGTCAGCAGCGGCAGCCCAACCAGCAGCAGGCCGATGTTGCCCAGGAAAATGACCACGGCGGAAAACAAATAGCCGTGTTCCGTGATGTCCGTCTGCCGGCTTTGCAGCACGTAGCCCGTCAAAGTGACGTGAAAGGCGTAGGCGGCCCCGAGCAGCAGGTGGAACCAGACGGCAAAGCGTTGCCAGTTCCACACCCAATGGCCGAGCGCAAACAGGCCAACCACCAGCGCGGCGTAAAGCGGGAAGAAGTAAGGCGCCAGGGCGATGAGAAAGTTGGTTTTGGTCACGATGACGTGCCCGCCTTTGGAGGTGACCTTCAGGCGTTTCACTTCGCCGCCGAACAGCCATGCCCAGAGCGCGTGGGTCAGCTCGTGGCCGAGCACATACACCCACATGGGTTTGGGCAGAATGAAGAAAATCGCCAGCCAGCAACCGGCCCCTGCCAGGGTCGCCACCCAGATGGCGTCGGCCTGGCCCGTGGCGAGAATGACCCGCCACAACGCCAGCCCCGCCCCCGCGCACACCGGCAGGAGCAGAATGGCGATGATGAACTTGAACCACTTCGGCACGGCGGAAGAAAAGGCGAAGCCCGTCGCTGTGGCGAGCCGAAAGCCGGCGAAATGTCCGCGATTGCACTTTCCACTTTGAACTTGGCGCGGTGAATTTACGATGGCGCGCATGACACAAGACGAGGTGTTGGCTGTGTTTCGCCGGACGGGCGCGCTGCGGGAAGGGCATTTTATTCTCCGCAGCGGCCTGCATAGCCGGCAATTTTTTCAGTGCGCGCTCGCGTTGCAGCACATGCCCGACGTGGAAAGGCTGGGCGCGGCGCTGGCGGAAAAGACGCGGCCTTTGGGCGTGACCACGGTGGTTTCACCGGCCATGGGCGGACTGGTCATCGGCCAGGAAGTGGCGCGTCAACTGGGCGTGCGCTTCATCTTCGTCGAGAAAGAGGAGGGAAAACTCGTCCTCCGCCGCGGCTTCAAGATCCCGGCCGGCGAAAAGATTCTCGTTGTCGAGGACGTCGTCACCAAGGGCGGGCGCGTGCAGGAGACGATGGACATCGTCAGTTCGAACGGCGGCACCGTGGCGGGCGTGGCGATGGTGGTGGACCGCTCGAATGGCGGCGTGAATCTCGGCGTGCCCGCGTTCAGCCTCCTGGCGCTCAAGGTTGAGGCGTTTCCGGCGGACAGCCTGCCGCCCGATCTCGCGGCACTTCCGGCCGTGAAGCCGGGGAGCAAGTAGGCGGGGTCGAATTGCAGCGGGTGTGAATTTCCACCGGCCGACGAGGGTGGTTCGGCACGCCGGCGTGATTTGACATTCGCACCATTTACTGGAGCGCAAAATTGAGCTTTGAAGTTGACGCCTGCCCGTTAGCCTTGCCGCATGTTCAAACCGGCCGATTTGTTCGATCTGGCGCAGACGGAACACGCCGCCCTGTTTGAGGGCTGCGACTTCGCGTGGAGCGCGTTGAAGCGGATCAAGGATTACCTCGCCGCCAGCCCGCGCCGCGGCCTGCACAACCGCTGTGAAGGCGTCGCCTTCATCGGCGAGAACGTCTTCATCGGCGAAGGCACCGTGGTTGAGGACGGCGTGATGATCAAGGGGCCGGCCATCATCGGCCGCAACTGTCAGATCCGGCACAACGCCTACTTCCGCGAGCACGTCATCGTGGGCGACGATTGCGTGGTGGGCAATGCGTGCGAACTCAAAAACGCGCTGTTGTTCAACGGCTGCCAGGTGCCGCACTTCAACTACGTGGGCGACTCCATTCTCGGGCACAAGGTTCACCTCGGCGCGGGCGTGGTGCTGTCGAATGTGAAATCCATCAAGGGCAACGTGGTGGTGCAACACGGAACGGAGCGACACGACACCGGCCTGCGCAAATTTGGAGCGCTCGTGGGCGACGGCGTGGAAATCGGCTGCAACACCGTGCTGAATCCGGGCAGCGTCATCGGCCGGCACGCGCTGATTTACCCGGCGGTCAACTGGCGCGGCGTGCTGCCCGCCGGAAACATCGCCAAGAACAAGTCGATGGTTGAAGTGGTCGCCCGCCGGTGAGAGCCTGCAAAGAACGGTCAAAGGTCGGCAATTCCCGTGTGGCTGCGCAGTGGTGATTGTCCCTGAATGAGGGCGAACCACGGAAAGCTTATGACCGAAGTCAATGACCGGGCAGCCTGGCTCGTCGGCGGAGCAGCCCACTGCAATCATCCCCCGCGTCCGCGCTTACACCCTTACCGTCTCGTGCTGCTGGGCGCGCCCGGCGTGGGCAAGGGAACGCAGGCGGAATTAATTTGTGAACGACTCGGCACCTGTCAGCTCTCCACCGGCGATGTGTTCCGCGCCGCGCGGACACAGTGCAATTGTCATTCCAGTCCGGCCCTGGCTGCGGCGCTGGATTTCATGCGCCGCGGTGAACTTGTTCCGGACGAAACCGTGCTGCAAATTGTCCGCGAACGCGCGGCCTGCCTTGATTGCGGCGGCGGGTTCGTGCTCGATGGCTTTCCGCGCACGGTCGCACAGGCCGAGGCCCTGGCCCAGTTGTTTGCGGAGCATCACATCGCACCCAAGGCCGTCATCAACTACGAACTGCCGCTGGAAACCATCGTGGGACGGCTCAGCGGGCGACGCACCTGCGCCACGTGCAAGGCCGTGTATCACGTGGACGCGAAACCGCCGAAGACGCCGGACCGTTGTGATCATTGCGGCGGCCGGCTTGTGCAACGGGAGGACGACCGTCCGGAAGCCGTGCGTGTGCGCATGGCGGCCTACCTGAAAAGCACCGCGCCGTTGACGGAGTATTATCGCCAGCGCGACTTGCTGGTGAACATCCTGGCCAATGGTTCGCCCGAAGAAATTTTTCAGCACACCCTTCAGGCACTTCAGGCGCGCGCCGACGTGGCGTAGCGCTGCATTGCCCCTTTGCCAAACTCCGCTACCTTGCCCCCGCGCGTGCAGCCGGCGGCCGTTGTTTGACGGCAACTCGCTGTGATTCAGTCCGGTGCGTAGCTGATGCCCGGCTGAATAGCCGCCCTCCCAGACCAGTCGAATGAGACGAGGGTGAGCAGGCACGAACTGTGATACCCTTAAAGTAGGTGAAGCGTATGAAAACGAAACTGGTGGTGTTGGCGACCGCGATCCTGCCCCTGCTGGCCGGGTGCAACGAGGCGCGGTCCGAGCCGGAAGTCACTGGTGGCACGAATGTCGTGACCGCGATGCCCGCAGTGACAAACCCGCCGGCGGCCATGGCGACCGCGGCGCCCGACGAGGCGGTGCCCGCCGGACAGGTGGTGAACACTGAGAGTGCACCCCCGAGCAGTGTAAAGCTTTCCCCCGCGGCCTCAGAAATCGTGAAACTGGCCCAAGCGGGCGTGGATTCGAGCGTGATGCTCGCCTACGTGACCAATTCGGTGCACACCTTCGGTCTGGCGGCGGACGAAATTGTCTATCTGAACGACCTTGGCATTCCGGCGCCCGTGATGACGGCGATGATCCAGCATGACCAACAAGTGCGCGAGGCTTCGCTGGCCGGCGCCACTGTGACTTCGCCCGCGACCCCCGCTCCGGCCCAGTCGGTCTGGGCCACACCCGCCACCGCGCCGGCCACCAACACGTGGCAACAGCCGGTGGCCGAGGCGGCCCCGGCGGCGCAAGTGGACACGACGACGACTGTGCCGCCCCCGCCGGCAGAGGAACGGCCGGATCAAACGACGGTCAATTACTTCTACGATTCGCTTTCGCCCTACGGCACGTGGATTGACATCGATGGCTACGGACGTTGCTGGCGGCCCACGGTCGTGGTCACGTATCCCGGCTGGCGGCCGTATTGCAATGGTGGCCATTGGGTGTGGACGGACAGCGGGTGGTATTGGTATTCGGATTACTCCTGGGGTTGGGCGCCATTCCATTATGGCCGGTGGTTTAGCCATCCCCGCTGGGGTTGGTGCTGGATGCCGGGCTCAACGTGGGGCCCCTCGTGGGTGAGCTGGCGTTATTCGGACGCTTACTGCGGTTGGGCGCCGTTGCCGCCTGCGGCGTATTACTCGCCCAGCATCGGCTTCAGTTACTTTGGCAGTTCGTGTGGCGTGGGGTTCTCGTTCGGGCTGACGTGGGATTACTTCACGTTCGTGAGCTATCACGATTTCTGCGGCCATCATTACGACCACCACCGTGTTCCGCGGCATGAAGCTGTCCAAGTTTACAACCACACGACCGTGGTGAACAACATCATCCGCGGCAACAACAACACCATCATCAACCAGGGCATCGCGCCGTCGCGGATCACCGCGGCGACCGGCACGGCCATCCATCCCGTCACCATTCGCGGCGTCACGGGCGTGCATGGCGGAACGATCACGCGGCACGAGGCAATTGCTTCGGATGGCAAGACACTGACCGTGGTGCGGGCCAATGTGCCGGGCAATGAACATCATGCGGTGACGGGTGGCACGCCGCTGCCGACCCGGGGCGGAGCGCAGGGCTTGACCACGGGCAATGCCGCGCCAACCAATCCTCGTCACACCGTGCCCACGCGCACGGTGACGCCGGGTCATAATACAGCCGGACCCGGAGCGCCGGGCAATGTCGCGAGTCATGTGCCCAACACGCCGCAAACGCCGGCCCCCGCTGCGACGCCGGCGCCGCCTGCCACACATAACGTGGCCGCTCCCACCGGCCCGTGGGCTCCGGCCTCGCCACCGCGGGCAACGCACCCGCCGCGTTCGGAAGTCAACGGCGGGGCGCTGATCATCCGCTCTGAACCGGCCGCGAATACGCGGGCCAACACGCCGGCCCCTGCGCCTGCCGCTCCGGTGCCCGTGCGGCAGCCGGCAACCACGACCACGCCGCCCCGTGTCAACACGCCCGCGGCCACGCCGTGGTTGAACAACACGCGGTCGCAGCCGCAACCGAACGTCAAAGCGAATCCGGCAAACCCGATGCCCAGCACGTGGCAGCACACGTCGCCGTGGAGCCAGAACACTGTTCGCGTGATCCGGCAGGCTCCACAGAACAATTACACGCCGGCCGCGCCGGCGCCCGTGACGCCGCCGCGCAACAATTATCAGGCGCCCACGTATCAGACGCCGAGCGCGCCGCGCATCGAGCGGTCCGCACCGGCCTATTCCGCCCCGGCGCCGGCCCAAAATTTCCGGTCTTACTCGCCCCCGGCCACGCGCAGCTACGAGCCGCCGCGGACGTATTCGGCGCCATCCTATTCACCGCCGCGCGCCCCGGCCGCGCCCCCGGCCGCGTCGCATTCATCGGGCCGGTCTTACGACTCGGGCGGTTCCCGGGGCGGTGGAAAAGCCGAACGAGGGCGTTGATTCATGGCGCACCACCTGATCGTGAAGACGGAGCGGCACCTTCGTTTCGGGACGGGTTGCCTGTTGCTGTTGCTGTTCTTGGGCAGTGGCGCGGCGGCACGGGCCGACAGCGCGACGCTTTACGCCACGCAATTCGAACCGGGCGAGGGTTTCAGCACGGATTTTTACCTGGCCGGTCAAGGCGGGTGGATGAGCTCCGGTTCGGGCGGGAACGGGGTGGTGTCCAACTACATTGAAAACCTCGGGCAACAGGCCTACGTGGGCTACTTCCCGCCCGATCCTGGCGATGCGGCCCTCTTCGTTTGGCATCCGGTCAATTACTACCCCAGCAACGCTCCCAAGGTCCGCTTCTCCGTGGAAATGGCCGTCATCGATTCCACGACCAACCAGCCCAACCGCGACCAATTCCGCTGGGCGGTTTACAACGTTGCCGGGGATCCATTGTTCTCGCTCTTGTTTGACAACGCGGACCTCTCCATCTGGCGCGGGCTGGACAATGGAAATTTTTATGACACGGGCTGGGGCTTCACCAACAGCGAGTCCTACACCCTCGAAGTGGCGATGGATTTTGCCGTCAACCGCTGGAACGCCTGGCTGAATGGCGTGCAAATCGTGACGAACTCGCAGATGACCACCCAGAGCGCTGCGCTCAATTTTGGCGATGCGGATGCCGTGTGGGTGCCGGCGGATTCGTCCCAGCCGGGCGACAACTATCTGCTGTTCGACAATTACGCGATCACGGTGGATGCGCCGGTTCAGATTGATGCCAGCCTGCAACCGCCGCTGGCCGTGGGCGGCGGCCAGTATGTGCTTCGCGTCAAGGGCAAGGAAAACGCGCGTTACGCCGTTGAGGCGAGCACCAATTTGTTGAACTGGCTGCCGCTGAAAACGAACGTCGTGACGGGCGGCTACTTCGATTACCTCGACGCCGGCGCGGCCGGCTTGAAACAACGCTTCTATCGCGCCCGGTGGGTGCCTTAAAACGGCATCTGCAAACCCACCTTGTCGGCCACTTGCGCCACGTCCTTGTCGCCGCGGCCGGAGAGATTCACGATGACCAGGGATTCCTTGTCCAGCTTCGGCACGCGTTTGATGGCTTCGGCAATCGCGTGCGAGCTTTCCAGCGCGGGGATGATGCCTTCCAGCCGCGCGAGCCGGTTGAAGGCGTCCAGCGCCTCGGCGTCGGTGGCGTAGGTGTATTCCGCGCGGCCGGCGTCCCGCAACCACGCATGCTCGGGCCCCACCGCGGCGTAATCCAGTCCGGCGCTCACGCTGTGGGTGAGCTGAATCTGCCCGTAGTCGTCCTGCAAAATGTAACTGCGCGTGCCCTGCAGCACGCCGAGTGAACCGCCCTGAAACCGCGCCGCGTGTTGCTCGGGCCGGATGCCCAGCCCGCCGGCCTCGACGCCGGTCAGCTTCACGGTCGGGTCGTTGAGAAACGCGTAGAAGAGGCCGATGGCGTTCGAGCCGCCGCCGACGCAGGCGATGAGCTGGTCCGGGAGGCGGTTTTCCTTTTCGAGAATTTGCGCCCGCGCCTCGTCGCCGATGACGCGCTGAAAGTTGCGGACCATTTCCGGATACGGGTGCGCGCCGTAAGCCGTGCCGAGGATGTAGTGCGTGCTGCGGACGTTCGTGACCCAGTCGCGCATGGCCTCGTTCACGGCCTCCTTGAGGGTTTGCTGGCCGGCCTTCACGGGCACCACGTCGGCGCCGAGCATTTTCATGCGGAACACGTTCAACTTCTGTCGTTCGCAGTCCACTGCGCCCATGTAGATGACGCATTTCAGGCCGAACATGGCGGCGACGGTGGCCGTGGCGACGCCGTGCTGGCCCGCGCCGGTTTCGGCGATGATGCGCGTCTTGCCCATGCGCCGGGCGAGGAGAATCTGGCCCATGGCGTTGTTGATCTTGTGGGCGCCGGTGTGCAACAGATCCTCGCGCTTGAGATAAATTTTTGCCCCGCCCAGCTCGCGCGTCAGGCGTTCGGCGAAGTAAAGCGGCGTGGGCCGGCCGCAGAACTCGCGGAGGTAGTATTCAAACTCGTGGCGAAATTCCGGGTCCTGCTGCGCCCGGCGGTATTCGGCCTCCAGCTCCTGCAACGGGTGCATGAGCGTTTCGGGCACATAGCGGCCGCCATAGGGACCGAAATGGCCCTGCGCATCCGGCAGGCTGAGATCAGCGACGTTGTTCATGACAAAGCGCCCGGAATGTCGCGCAAAGTGGCGGTGCCGCCAAGTGATTTTCCCCTTGCGCCCCAATCGCCGCCGCCGCCGAATGGTTCCATGCGTGAGCTGCCTCACACCAAATCCTGCTTCGTCTGCGGCGAGGCCAACCCCGTCGGCCTCCGGCAACGCTTTGAAACGGATGGCCGCATCGTGCGCGCCCATTTCCGGCCGCGGCCGGAGCATGCGGGCTTTCAGGGCGTGGTCCACGGCGGTGTTCTGGCCACGCTGCTGGATGAAATCATGGTCTGGGCCTGTGCCGTGCCGACGCGGAAGTTCGGCTTCTGCGCCGAAATGACGGTGCGCTATCAGCGGCCGGCGACCCCGGGCGAGGAACTGGTGGCGGAAGCGGAACTCGTGGCAAACCGGCGGGGAAGAATTTTTGAAGCGAAGGCTGAATTGCGCAATGCCGCGGGGGAAATGCTGGCGAGCGCCACCGGCAAATACATGCCCATTCGCGATGCCGACCTGGCGGGACTGCAACGCGACCTGGTCGGCGACGCGGGCTGGCTGCTGAATCCCGCCGCGCCGCCGGCGGCCTGAACGGCGGGGCTTTACTTCACGGTCAGATCAATCTTCCGGCGCTCCAGCGTGGTGCCTTCCGCCTGGGCCAGTTGCGCAAGCGAGCGCTTGTATTGCACCAGCGCGCTGATTTCGTCGGACCGTGCCGAGGTCAGGTCACGCTGCAACGACAACACCACAAAGCTCGTGCTCTTGCCGTTCTCCAGCTTCTTCTCTTCCGCAGCCAGGGCGGCTTCGGCGTATTCGCGTGCCTTGCGTGTTGCATCGATGCGCTCGTAGTTTGACTGTGCGAGTTTGATCGCGTTGTCGATCTGGATCATGATGTCCTGCTCCATTTTCTTGAGCGTAAGGACGCTTTGTTCGCGTGCGGCCTTGGCGGAGTTGTAGCGGTTGCGCGCGGCGCCGTTGCCCAGCGGAATCACGAGCCGCCCGCCGTAAACGTAGAAGGGCCGGTCGCGCTGGTTGACTTCATTCAGCGCGTCGCTGAATTCCTGACCGGAGCCGTTATAGCCGAAAGTGCCGAAGGCATCCAGCTGCGGGTAAAGCTGGTTGCGGTTGTATTTCAACTGAATGCCCGCCTGTTCCAAGTCGAGCCGGGACTGCAAATAATCCGGGCGCATCGTGAGCCCCTTGGTCCAGCTGTCCTGCAAGTCGAACAACTGTGACTGCGCATTCAGGCTGTCCGACGGTTCCAGGTTCTGGCGGCTCCAGCTCTTGAAGTCGTCGTTCACCAGCTGCTTGAGGTTGTTTTCCAGCATGTCGAGATTGCGCTGGCCGGCGATGAGGTCGGCCTGGCGCGCGGCGACCTCGGACTCGGATTGCTTTTCGTCCAGCGGGGCGAGGGCGCCGACCTGCACGCGCTTGCGGTTTTCCTCGAGCAGCCGCTGGGCGAGTTCAAGCGCCTTCTGTTGCACCTTCAAATTCTCGTAGCTGAACTCGAGATCGTAGTAGGCCAGTTCAACGCGGGTGACGATGTCGATGATGGTTGATTTGAGGGCGAGCTCCGAATATTGCACCCGGTTCTTCGCGACGGCGATGTTCAGGCGGGTCGAATCGATCCAGAGATTCTTGAGGAGCGGTTGCGTCACCTGCAACGCCACGGAGCTCTGGCTGCTGTCGAACGGGAGTCCCACCGCCTGGTTCACGTTCGTGTCGAACGCGAAATTCTGGCCGTATTGTTCGTTCGCGTTGGCGCTGACGTCGTAGTTCATGCCCCACGGCGTCAACCCGCTGAGGCCGCCGCTGAAATTGTCCGAATCGGTCTTTGCGCCGGGGATGCTGAAGCCGCCGGACAGGATGCGCGAACCGGATTCGCTGTGATCGTGCTCGCCGGCGAGGCTGAGCGTGGGCTCATAGCCCGCGCGGGCGGCCGCGAGGTTGAACAACGCAAATTGGGGATTGTAGCGTTCAATGCGCAGATCGAGATTTTTTTGCAGCGCCATTTCAATGCATTCCTGCAACGAAATGGGCCGGGGCGGCGGCGAGTCCGCGGCGAACAGCGACGGGATAAAGGCGGTGAACAGCGCAGCGGCGCAGATCCAGAGTCTCATGGTTTTGGGAGATTGCGGCATTCGCTCAAGTTCGTCAAACAGCCGTGCAGAGTTCGACCTGAGCCGGCCCCAAAAATTCATCCACAAACTCCGGCGGGCCTGTGAAATATTTGCGCACCCGGCGGTTGTGCTTTTGCCTTGAACCAGTGTGGGAAAGCGGGTGAAGTGCGGTCGCGTCGGCGGGATTCATTACCGCCGAACGGAGGGGGGACATCCAAGAATAGCGAGTGAAAAACAACCAGCCGCATCTTTTCCTGATGGCGTTGACTGGCCTGTTGGCCTGGCCGGCACAAGCCCAGGTAAATCCTGCGTCCGCCTGCTCATCATGGACGGCCATCGGTTACGGGCCTGCCGGTTTCCCCGACCCGGCCGGCGATCAACAAACGGGTTCGTCCGAAGGCGACCTGGTGGGAAACGCGGCTAATCCGTCGTTTTATTCCACCTTCGACAATGGTGGCACACCCGCGCTCTTCACGGATGGTCAACTGGCTTTCCGCCTGCGTGTCGGGGCGGATAAAAGTCCACCGGGCTACACGGGCTGCGCGTTCGTGGGAATGGACCTGGATGGCAACGGCTCGCTGGATTTGTTCGCGGGCGTCAACAACAGCGGCTCGACAGCCTTGATTAGCCTCTGGTGGGCTGGTTCGGGCAGCAACCTTTCGCCCGGCACCACTACCATCGCCGGCACCCCGACGTTTTCGTATGCGGAAACCGCGGCCAGCTACTCATGGATGGCGGTGACGCTGGCGAACAACCCTGGCGGCACCAGCACGGACATGGATGGCGCCGGGCAGGCGGATTATTTCCTGTCGTTCGTGGTGCCGTTTGCCGATGTGGTAGCCATGGCCCACACCAAGGGCTTGGCCGGATTTGATGAGCACAGCACGCTGTCCTATGTGGCGGCGACCGCCACCCAGGCCAACAGTTTGAACCAGGATTTGAACGGCGTTGCGGGCGGCGTGAACTCGTCGGACAGTTGGGCATCGATGGGGGCAATATCAGCGCCCATCACGGCCGCCGGTCCGCTTCCGGTGCCTGAACCTTCCACCTTGGCGCTGATCGTCCTCGGCCTGGGCGGTTTGGTGGTTCATTACGGGCGAAGGCCGCGGCTCCAGCGTGATCGCCGTTGAGCGGCTCGTCACGATTTGCTTCAAGCCGCTCCGCGCGTCAATCGGTCACTGATGGCCCGCCATTCCGCAGTCGCAGGCGGAGCTTCCACAATGATTTCCTCGGCGCCCGCATCATCGCATTGGTGCAACTCCGCATACAGGGCACGTGCGAAGGCTTCGGCGTCGTGCGGCACCACGGCAACGCGCAACCAGTCCGAGCTGCCGGGCACGTGCGTATGGGCTACCACACAGGTCCGCCCACAGGGCGCGCGGCCGGCCTGCTGGGCGCGCAGTTCCGCCTCATTCAGCCAGCGCAAAATCCGCAGGCGGGCGCGTGGCGAGTAATGCTTTCGCAGCAAACCGGGGCTGCGCAAAACACCGGCCGGTCCGCCGATGGCCAGTTCACCGGTGACGGCGAGCAGGGCTTCTTCGTGAATCATGCCCGGGCGCAACAAACGCGGCGGGACGTCGCTCACATCGACCACGGTCGATTCGATCCCCACGTTGGACTGGCCGCCGTCCACGATCAGCGGGATTTTGCCATCCAGTTGTTTCCGCACGTGTTCAGCGCTCGTCGGGGAAAGCTGGTTTGAGAGGTTTGCGCTGGGCGCGGCGAGCGGGAAATCACAGGCCGCGATGACCGCCTGCATGAACGGATGACCCGGCCAGCGAATGCCCACCGTCGATCCGCCGGCGGTGACAATTTCCGGAATGAGCGGCGCCCGGGGCAGCACCAGCGTCAGCGGTCCCGGCCAGAACGCACGGGCCAGCGCCGCCGCCGCCGGCGGCCACGCCGTCACGCATCGCCGGGCCAGTGCGTGGCCGGCCACGTGACAAATGATGGGATTGTGCGCAGGCCGGCCCTTCACGTCATAGATGCGCGCGACGGCGGCGGGATCCAGCGCATTGGCCGAGAGGCCGTAAACGGTTTCCGTGGGCAGCGCCACCACCTCGCCTGCCCGGAGCAGGGCCACGGCCCGGAGCACCGCCGCGTCGAACAACGCCGGCGTGTGGGTGGGCAGGATTTCTGTGCGGAATAATTTGCGCATGGCCAGCCGCAGGCTGCGCGAATTTGGGCCTGCGCGCAACTTGCGCCGTGCGCCTTGGATTTTCCGGCTTCCGGGAAACGCCGGCCAAAACTAGAATCAAACCGTGCAGTTGCCAAATCTCACCGCCCAACTGGAAGCCGGCACAGACCTGTCCGAAACGCAGGTTGCCGCCGCGCTCGACGCGCTCGTGAATGACGCGCTCGCCGTCGCGCAGAAGGCCGACTTTCTGGCGGCGCTGGCGCGGAAGGGCGAATCCATTGCCGAAATCACGGCCTTCGCCCGGCAGTTGCGCGAACGGGCAGTAGCCGTGCCCCTCGACCCGCGCACGCGCACGCGGGAGATTCTCGATGTCGTCGGCACCGGCGGCGACCGGCTGAACACCTTCAACATTTCCTCCACCGCGGCGCTGTTGTGCGCAGCGGCGGGTGTCACCGTGGCAAAGCACGGCAATCGCGCGGCCACTTCGGCCTCGGGCAGCGCGGATGTGCTGGAATCGCTGGGCATCAACCTCCATCTCGCCCCGGCGGCGGCGGCGGCGCGGCTCCACGAGCGCGGCTTCGCCTTCCTGTTTGCGCCTAACTATCATCCGACCTTCCAGCACATTGGCCCGGCGCGCAAGCTGTGTGCGGAACGCGGACAACGGACCATCTTCAATTTTCTCGGCCCGCTGCTGAATCCGGTCCGGCCCACCGCCATGTTGCTCGGCGTGCCCCGGCCGGACATGTGCGAACCCATCGCGCACGTGCTGCAATCGCTCGGCGTGCGGCGGGCCATGGTGGTATGTGGCGCCGTCCCGCCCGCCGAACCCGGCGCCGCTGGCCAGCCGGCCGTTCCGGCGTCGGTCCGCCATCTCGACGAACTTTCCACGCTGGGCGAATCGACCGTGGCCGAGTTCTATCAGGAGCGTGGCTTTGCGGTGTCCACGTTCAGCCCCGCCGATTTTCCGGTGCAACCCGCCCGGCTTTCCGATCTTGTGGGCGGCGACAAGCTGGCCAATGCGGAAACCGCCCGGTGCATTTTGCGCGGGGACGAGCGCGGCCCCAAACGGGATGCCGTGCTGTTGAACGCGGCGGCGGCCCTGTTTGTGGCGGGGCGTTGCCGGACGATGGCCGAGGGCTGGGAGCTGGGCGAAACTTTGATTGCCGACGGTCGCGCCATCGCCAAACTGACTGAGCTGATCCAACCGTGAACGAATCCTTGCCGGACCATCAACCAACGCTGGCGGCCGTGCCACCAATCATCGACGCGGGCAAGCCGTCTGCGCGGGCGGTGCGCGGGATTCTGTTGGCGCTGGGCGGCGGGCTGGCGGTTTTGCTGGGCGTGTTGTTCTGGTTCAATCCGGCGCGGCACGGTTTCTACCCGACCTGCGTCTTTCACCGGTTGACGGGCCTCGAATGCCCCGGCTGCGGCGGCCTCCGCGCGGTGCATCATCTCCTGCACGGCGAAATTCTGACGGCCTTCCGGTTCAATCCGCTGGTGGTCGTGGCCTTGCCGTTCCTCTTGATCTGGGGTATTCGCCGCTGGTGGTGCGGCCCGCGGGTGCCGCCACTTTCGCACCGGGTGCAGGCGCGCTGGGGGTGGTTTGCATTTGGGGTGCTGATGGTCTTCTGGATCGTTCGTAATCTGCCGCTGGCGATGTTCCAACTGCCGCCCGGTTAACAAGCTTGCCGCAGGTGGTAGAAAGTGCGGCGACAGGCTTGCCTCGCTGCGTGAGTTGGCGTAAAAGGCGCTCAATCAGAACAAAGGACCAGCATGTATAAGATTCGCGGGGGTGACGGCAACGAATACGGACCAGTGACGGCGGACGCCTTGCGGCAGTGGATCGCCGAGCGGCGCGCCAATGCCGAAACGTTGGTCCAACGCGAGGGCACCACGATGTGGCAGGTGCTGGGCAGCCTGCCGGAATTCGCTGATGTATTTGGAGCGGCGGGCGCGGCAGCTGGCACGGGGGGCGGGCCTGGTTTGACGCCGGGCGTGAGCGCGGATCAAGGCGCACAAGGTCTCGCCAAGCCGGCGGGTTGGGCGCTGACGGTGGTGGGCATTCTGGGCATCCTCTGGAACCTGGGGCAGGGCGTGTTCTACGCCGTGGGGGGCACGGCCACCAATCCGATGTTTCAAAATTTTCTGCAACGCAATCCCTCGTCGTCCGGCGCGATGAAGGCGGGATTCATCTTCGGGCTGGTGTTCGCGCTCGTCTTCGGCGTCGTGTGGGCGGGCTTTGTGGCTTATGCGGGCACCAAGCTGCGCCGGCTGGAATCGTGGGGCCTGGTGCTGACGGCGGCCATTCTTTGTCTGGTGCCGTGCTTTGGCAGCAGTCTGCCGGTCTGTTTTTTAAGCTTTCCAGTGGGCGTGTGGGTGATCATCGTGCTGTGCCAGCCCAAGGTGAAGAACGCGTTTACCTGAACTCCAAACGAGGCAGTCCCAATACAAGAAAGGCCATCCATGTATAAAATTCTCGGCGGCGACGGCAAAGAATACGGCCCGGTTTCGGCGGAAACGCTGCAACAATGGGTCAACGAAGGGCGCGCCAACGCGCAGACGCAGGTGCAGGCCGAGGGCGGCACCGGCTGGACGGCCATGGGGCAATTGCCGGAGTTCGCGACGTTGTTCGCGCCGCCGCCCCCCCCGCCGCCGGGCGCGCCGGGAACCATCAGTCCAGCCACCGCCACCGCCGTGCCTCCCGGCACAAAAATTCCGAACTATCTGGTCCAGTCCATTCTCGTCACATTGTGCTGCTGCCTGCCCTTCGGCATCGCGGCCATTGTTTACGCGGCGCAGGTGAACTCGAAGCTGGCTGCCGGTGATCTCGCCGGGGCGCAGGACAGTTCCAACAAGGCCAAGATGTGGTGCTGGATTGCCTTCGGCCTGGGCCTGGTGCTGAACCTTATCGTCGTGGCCGTCCAAATCATCGGCCTGGCGGCCAGCGGTGGAATGCAACACATGCACTGAAATGAACGACGCGTTCAGGCTCGTGGGAGCGGACGGACGCGAATACGGCCCGGCGACGGCAGGACAAGTCAGCCAGTGGATTCGCGAAGGACGGGTGCACGGCCAAACCCGGATGAAACGGGAAGACGCGGCGGAGTGGACCACGCTGGGGCAACTTCCGGAATTCGCCGGCGAACTCAACGTTCCGCCCCGGCTGGCGCCGCCGCCGCCGGCCGTCGAAACCGGCCTGGCGCAACTCATCCCCTATCGCAACGGTCTGGCGCTGGGCGCCTACTATTGCGCCGTGTTTGCGCTGATTCCCGTCGTCGGCCTGCTGCTCGGCTGGGTGGCCTTTGGTCTCGGTCTGGCCGCATTGCGGTTTCTGCGGCGCAATCCCGCAGCAGGCGGCAAGGTGCATGCCTGGATCGGCATCGTGCTTGGCGCGCTCTGCGGCCTCGGCAACATCATGCTGTTTGCATTGCCGGTGGGCGCGGCGCTCCTGCGCCATCAGGCAGGCAGGTGATCATGTTCAAAGTCCTCGGCAATGATGGCCGGGAATACGGTCCGGTGGACGCCGCCGTGCTGCGGCAGTGGATTCATGAGGGGCGCGCCGGAGCCGGCACGCAAATCCGCGAGACCGACGCGACGACGTGGCAGCCGCTCCAATCGCATGCCAGTTTCGCTGATTTGTTTCAATCGCCCGCACCGCCTGTCAGCGCGGGCAGTCGCGGGCTTCCTTTGGCGGTGCGCATCATAGGCGTGGCGACACTGGCGGCGGGTTTGTTTATTTTGCTGCGCCAGATAGGCACCTGGTCCGCGTTGATGCAGCACTCCGTCAACCCGCGGCAATTTCCGCCCACGTTTATCCTGTTCCAGACGCTTGCGCTGCTCGGCGTCGTGGTGCGGCTGGTCAGCGGTGCGGGGCTGCTCCTTCGGCGGGAATGGGCGCGGCGTCTGGCACAGTATTACGCGGTCTTTGCCATCGCGTTGGGGCTTTATGGCCTGGGACAGACCTTCCTGTGGCTGACGACACGTGCCGGCTCGTTCAACGGGTTCACATCCATTACTTTTCTCGCCGGCATTGGTTTCAGTTTGGTGATGCTCGGGTTTGATGGGGTGACGATCCTGGTGTTGAGACGCCAGGATGTGCGGGCGGCGTTTGGGGCCGCCCGCCAATTGGACGGTAACGTTAGTTCCAAAACGGGGTTGAAATAATACTGGGCCGGCGTGACGGGCCGGGTTTATTGAAATTGCGCTCAGTGCAGTCAACCTCGTGAAGGGAGCAACCATGTTCAACATCATTGGAGCAGACGGCAAGGCCTACGGCCCGGTGTCCCGGGAAGTAATTGGCCAGTGGATTCGGGAGGGCCGGGCGAACGGCGCCACGCCGGCGCAACCCGCTGGCGCGACCAGCTGGCAGACGCTGGCGACGCTCCCGGAATTCGCCGACCAGTTTTCGGGCGGGCCCAGTGCGCCGCCCACCCTGAGCCCGCCGCGGCTGGATCTCGCGGCGCGCGCCAGCAACAAAATCGCGGCCGGCGTTTGCGGCCTGTTGCTGGGTGGCTTGGGCGTGCACAAATTCATTCTCGGCTACACCAATGCCGGCCTCATCATGCTCGCCGTCACCCTGGGCGGGTTCCTGCTGGGCTTTGCCACGTGCGGCGTTACGTTCCTGGCCTGCTCGGCGATGAGCATCGTTGGGCTGGTCGAAGGCATCATCTATCTCACCAAAACGGACGAGGAATTCGTCCGCGTTTACGTGGACGGCCGGAAGGAATGGTTCTGAACAACGGGAGGACGCAACATGTATCACATCATTGGAGCGGATGGAAAAACTTACGGACCGGTTCCCGCCGACGAAATTCGCCAGTGGGTCCGGGAAGGGCGGGCCGGCGGGCAGACCCAGGTTCGCGCCGAAGGCAGCAGTGAATGGCAAAAGCTGTCCGTGCTGCCGGAATTTGCCGACCTGTTTGGCGACACTGCGGCCGGTTCGCCGCCGGTTTTGTCAAACCCGCCCGCGGGCGCGCCTCCCAATCCCGATGCCCTGGTGGCCGAGGTGCTGGCACGGCATCCCGTCGTTGACGCCGGTGCGTGTTTCAGCCGCGCGTGGACGCTGGTGAGCAACCGCTTCTGGCTCAGCGTGGGTGTCGGCCTGGTGGGGGCGTTGTTGACCAATGTGCCGTTCCTCTACGGCGTGGCCTACGCCGGCATGTTTTGGTTTTTCCTGCGGTGCATCCGGGGCGAGTCCGCCAAGTTTGAGGACCTGTTCGCGCCGTTCAGTGTGGC
This sequence comes from Verrucomicrobiia bacterium, assembly GCA_035765895.1. Taxonomy (NCBI): domain Bacteria; kingdom Pseudomonadati; phylum Verrucomicrobiota; class Verrucomicrobiia; species Verrucomicrobiia bacterium. The sequence goes on from DASTWL010000080.1 coordinate 28,112, forward strand.
CTTCCTGCAAACCTTTCTCGCCGGGTTGGTGGCTTCCCTGCTGGCGTCGCTCGGGTTCATGTTGTGCATCATTCCCGGGCTCGTATTGATGGCGCTGTGGACATTCACCTGGCCGTTGCTGATGGACAAGCGGCTTGAATTCTGGCCCGCGATGGAAGTGAGCCGGAAGGTGCTCTGGCCGAATATCTGGGGTGTGTTGTGGCTGTGGGTGCTGAGTTTTCTCATCATGTGCCTTGGCCTGTTGTGCTGCTACGTCGGCGTGTTTGTGGCATTTCCGCTGGTCATCGCCGCGCAGGCCTACGCCTATGAAGATTTCTTCGGTCGCAAGCCGGTTTCGCGGGGGCTGGCCCTGCCCACCGCACCGTGAGCGCCGGGAATTGTGCGTGTCCTGCGGACGTGCCCTGGGCTAGGGTGAAGGCCGTGAAAGTTTCGTTTCTCCACGGTCCCCTCACGCCTGCGCGCGCGCGCACCTTCGCCCTGCTCAATCAATTTGCCACGCCGGGCCTGGGCTCCCTGCTCGGACGGCGCTGGGTGTCGGGCGGCGGCCAACTGTTGCTCGCCGTGGCGGGGTTTCTGTTGTTCTGCGCGTGGTTCGTCAACGTGCTCCAGCAATACTACGGCCTGATCGACAGTGATCGACCGGTGCATTTGCATCCCGGCTGGGCGGCGGCGGGCGTGGGTGTTTTTGCGCTGGCGTGGTTGTGGGCGCTGGTCACCAGCATCAGTTTGCTGCGCGAAGGGCGGCGCAACGAGCGGGAAGGCCGGCTGCCGCCGCTTTGACGCCGCTTGCAACCCGGCACGTCCCGCCGCACTTTGTGGTCATGGCCAAGCTGACCACCGCCCAAATCAAGGCCGCTCTGGCGTCGCTGCCGGAGTGGAAAAAACAGGGTTCTCTGATTGCGCGCACCTTCGTCTTCAAGGACTTTCCGGCGGCGTTGCGGTTTGTGAACAAGGTGGCCGTGGCCGCCGAAAAGGCCTGGCACCATCCCGACATCGACATTCGCTGGAACCGCGTCACGCTGGCGCTGACCACGCACGACGAAGGCGGACTGACCGCCAAGGATTTCCAGCTCGCCCAAAAGTTCAACCGGCTGGCGTAAGGTCGGTCAGAACCCGTTGCGCGTCCTGCGGCCAGATATTTTTCGCTTCGTCCATTGTTTCATGCCAGCCCTCGCCGACCACGCGGTTCAAGCGCTGTTCAAGCAGCATTTCGGATTTCGCCCGGCGCACGTGGCCCGGGCGCCGGCCAAGGTGGAACTGCTCGGCAGCCACGTGGAAGCCTGTGAAGGATTGGTGCTGACCGCGGCAGTGGATCGTTACGCGTTTGTGGCGGTGTCGCCGCGCACGGATGGCCGCATCGAACTGGTTCACGCTGATCGCGCCCCGGAGCGGTTCTGGATCACGGAACTGCGCGCCCAGCCCGCGGCGCCGTGGGCGGACGCCTTCAAAGCCATGCTGCGGGAATTGCGCCAGCGCAAGGTTCACTTCAGCGGCTTCAACGTGGCCGTTCACAGCGACATTCCGGCCGGACTCGGCCTGGGCGAGGAGGCGGCCGGCGTGGTGGCGGCCCTGCTGGCGGTGCGCAAATTGTTTCCGTTCGGGCTCGGCGACAGCGGGGCAACGCTGCCGCCCCGGCGCAACGACCGGGGGGAACTGCCGCCTCTGCCGGCCCTGGAACGGATGCACTTCGCCCGAGTGGTGCAGGCGGCCCTGGCTTCTCTGGGAACGGACCGCGGGGGGTTTGTGGATGCGGCCACGTCCCTCGCGGGCAAGCAGTGGAATGTGCTGAACCTCGACTGCCGGTTTCGTTCCATCGAGCCGTCGCCGTTTGTGGGCACGGCCGTGATCGTATGCGACTCGGGTGTGCGGATGGCGCCGGACCCGTTCGCCGTCGAAATTCAAGTCCACGGGCGCGGCGCGGCCGACAAACTGCGCGCGAAAACCCTGCGCTCCGTGGAACCCAAACTCCTGCGCGCCGCCCGCCCGCAATTGACCGAACGCGAGTTTGCCTGCGCCAGCCACATCACGGGCGAAATTCAGCGCGTGGCGGCGGCGGAACGCGCCGTGCGCGAGGAGGATCACCGGCAGTTGGGCAACTACCTGTCGTTGAGCCACGAAAGCCTGCGTGACACGTTGCAGGCGAGCGGGCCGGAACTGGATGCGCTCGTTGCGCTGGCTCGGGCGCACGCCGGCTGCTTCGGCGCGCGGGCCATGGGGCTGGGGCTGGGCGGTGCGACGGTCAATCTGGTGGCCTACCATGCGGCGGAGCCGTTCATGACCTACCTGGCCAAGGCCTACGAAGCCAGAACGGGCCGCCGAACCCACCCCGTCGTCTGCCAGATCGTGGACGGTGCGGCGTGAGCAGGCGGTAAAATTTTCATTGAATCAGGCGATTGACGCGCAAAGATGCGGCAAACGCACGAACGCTGCCTCCCATCATGAACACCCTGCCGCCTTCGATTAAACCCGTTGCCCCTCCGCCCACGTCGCAACGCTGCGGGCTTGCCGTATGGAGTCTGGTGCTGGGAATTGCCGCGCTGGTGCTCAGCGTGGTGTGCGTGGGGCCGTTGCTCGCCATTCCGGCGGTGATTTGCGGGCACAAAGCCCTCGGACGCATCAAACGCTCCGGCGGCGTGCTGGCCGGTGAAGGGCTCGCGACGGGTGGCCTCATCACGGGTTACATCGGCATTGCGCTGATACCGATCATGCTGCTGCTTTCGGCGATTGCGGTGCCGAATTTCATTCGCGCCCGCAACATTGAGCAACGCAACCGGTGCATCAACAACCTGCGGCAGATCGATGCCGCGAAGCAGGAATGGGCGCTGGAGCGCGAAAAGCAGCAGGACGCCGTGCCCACGTGGAATGAGTTGTCGCCCTTCTTGAAAACGAATTACCAGGCCCTGGTCTGTCCCAAGGGCGGCACCTACACCATCGGAGCGGTGCAGGATTTGCCCACGTGCTCCGTGCCCGGGCACACCTTGCCGGAGTGAACGGGAATTGAGGCCGTGTCAACCCAGAGTCTTTTGTTCCTCGGTCGAGGCCGCCTCGGAGCGGGGAATCTCCGGTTCGCGCCCGGCTTCCTGCACCTGGATGTATTTCCGCAGGAGGAAGGTTCCCACCGGCGTGGTCAGCGCCATGCAACCGATGATGAACCACATCATTTCCGGATGACGCGGGCCGGTTTCCGGACAGTATTCCGTCAACAGCCATCCCGACGTGCCGCCCACGAAGAATTTGGCCAGGAAATACGGCAGCATCGAGAGCGCCATGTAGGAGGCCTCCTGGCCTTTCGGCGCGATGGCCGCGGAATATTCGTAGAGCCGCGGTGACCAGATGGCCTCGCCCACCGACAGCAGCGCGACAAAGAGAAAAATCGTGATGTAAAGCGGGTTCACCGGACCGGTCACGCCCAGCCAGCGGTGGCCGATCCAATCCCCCAGCCAGCCGTCCGCCAGCGGCTTGAACCACGCGGGCGGCAGCGCGATGAAAAACACCGACAGCGCCGAGATCAGGCTGCCCACGGTCACCATGCGGTAGGCGGAAACCCGTGCCGTGAGCACGCCGCACACCGGCACCAGCGCGAGAATCAACAGTTCGTTCAGGACGCCACTCAGCCGGCCTACCGGTGCGCCTTCGCCCAGTTCGCGGATGCCGTATTTGGGAAACGTGTAGAACAAATGGTAGTAAATCATCCGCACGCCGACCACGAGCGTCATGAAGATCAGGAAACGGTAAAACGACTTTTGCCGCCACAGGCCCGCGAAGATTTCAAGCGTTTTAGCGGTCGTCTCGCGGCAGGTCGTCACCAGGGCGGTCAGCATGTTTTGGCCGGCGGCGGCGGGCGCCCGCGGAGTGATGCGCACGCCCGTTTCCGTCATCTCCACGCCGTCGCGCAGGCAGAACCACACCAGCACCATGCCCGGCGCCGTGAACACCGCGCCAATCAGAATGAGCACCCGATACGTGCTCAGTTCCGTGCCCAGCCAGGGGAGCACCCAGGAGCCGTGTTCGCCCAGTCCGCCCGCGCTGCGCAGGTAGTCGAACAGCCAGTCGCCGACGGCATAGCCGAGGTTCATCAGGGCGTAATACAGCGCGAATGCCAGCGAACGCTGCGCGGCGTTGGAGTATTTCTTCACGCCGGCGATCATCACGGGCACCATCAAGGCGATGCCCAGCGCCTGCAAATACAGGCCAAGCGGCAGCACGATCCATTTGTCCACGGTGAGCGCCATGATCGTGCGGGACGCGAGGCAGACCGCGAAGCCGAGCAGAAACGTGCGCCGCACCCCGAGCGCGTCCGTCAGCGAACCGATCATCACGGTGATCAGCGTCATCAGCGCCGACCACGAGGCAATCATGGTCCCGGCTTTGACATCCGTGAAGCCCAGGTCCGAAGACAGCCACAACGTCAGCACGGAGGCGGCGCCGACCTTGTAGGCGAGATTTTCCAGGATGTAGGCGATGTAGATGATCCACAGCTCGCGCGGAGCACTGCCCAGGCAGGTGAACTTCGCCACGAACTGGCGGAACCGCGATGGCGTGGGAGGCTGGCTCATGTCGCTCACAATCTGGCGCACAGTAAAGAGCGTCCGCGCCGATGAACAGGGCGAAGTGCGGGAAATCCCGTTTGTCCGCCGGACCGGCAGTTTTTCACCTTTACAAAAAACCCGTTCGGCCGAACGTGAAAGCGAATCCCATCACGCCATGAAAACACATCTGCTATGGTTGTCGTTGTCCCTGGTGCTGCTGCTGCCTGCCGCCCGCGCGGAGGAAAAGCAACTCTGGGCGAAATCCTTTCTCGGCAAACCGGCGCCCAAGTTCGTCGTCGAGAAGTGGCTGTCCACCGAGCCGGACCGGCAGGGCAAATATGTGTTGATTGATTTCTGGGCCACCTGGTGCGGACCGTGCCGGCGCGCGATTCCCGAGCTGAACCAATTCCACAAAAAGTTTGGCGACAAGCTGGTGGTCATTGGCGTTTCCGACGAGCCGGAGGAAAAGGTGAAGGCGATGAAGGATCCCAAGATCGAGTATTTCAGCGCCATCGACCCGCAGCAGCGCATGAAGAAGGAACTCCAGGTGACGGGCATTCCGCACGTCATCCTCATCGATCCGCAGGGCATCGTCCGGTGGGAAGGATTTCCGTTGCTGCAAGGGCACGAACTTACTGAAAAAGTCATCGCCGACATTCTGGCGGTCAAACCCGCGCCGGCGCCCGCCAAATAGCCGGCGCATCTATTGCCCCCGCACGCGAAAGAAGGCGCGGGCAGCATCCAATGGCAGGCTCACGTCGGGCACATTGGAAGTCATCCACGGCGCCCACGCAGCGGGTGACAGGCTGGGGCTGCGCTCCACCACGAAGGGCGCCGTGCCGCCGGTCCACGTGAGTTCCAGTTGGCTGCCCGCGGGTTGCAGCTCCAGCGCAATGGCCGGGGCGACGGTAATGACGACGGCATCGCGGGCCACGGCATGCACACCATCGTCAGCGCTCAACAGCAGGGTGTATTGGCCCGGCCCGCCAAATGTCACCGTGGTGTTGGTTTGTTGTGCATCGCCGAACGTGGCGGTTCCCGGGCCGGCGTAGAGCGTCCATTGCACGGTGGGTGCGAGGTTGCTGAAAGTCACCGTGCCGGCGAGTGTCGCGGTTAGTCCGGCGACCACCGTTTGGTCCACTCCGGCGTTGGCCGTCGGCGCGCCGGGCGAGCGCGGTCCTTCGGTGGGGCCGGTGGTCTGCACCACTTCAAAATTGGTGATGCCGAGGGTGCTCAGGTGATCGAAACATCCGGCGGGCCAGCGGTCGTCGGGGGTGACGGAGATGGAGAAGAAGTTTCCGTTGTCGGCCACCAGCGCGCCGTATTTTTTCAAACCGAGCAGCACGGCCTTCTCCTCCAGAGTCCAAGCTGGGTTGATGACAAAGGAGGATTTCAATCGCAGCCGCTGGCCCATCATCGGCAGGTTGGCGCTCGTGTTGGTGCCGGGCGCAGCGTAATGCGTGGCCGGGTAGAGGTTCGTGCCGTAACGAGTGCGTTTCACCACCAGCCGCATCGCGTGCTCCACCATGCCGCGCTCGCATTCGTCGAAGCGCACCAGCGCCGGAAACATCGGCAGCCCCGCGGCGTCGCCGGAAGTCCAGCCCGGCGGGCGCAGGGCGTTGGTGTTCAAGTTGAACATGGCCCCGTTGGCCGCCGACCAGTTGGTGCCGGTGCGCGCGGTGCGCCACGTTTCAAACAGGCGGCCCGTGCCCGGCTGCACCATGATGGCGTGCCGGTCGCTGCCATCGTCATTTTGCTGCCATTGGTCGAGCGTTTGACCGCCGGTTTCCGAGGGCCAGGTCTCAATGGGCAGGTTGTCCGGAACCGGATACTGCCCCACGGGAAACGTGCCGCCATTGAGGTCGGATTCATCCGGGTAATCCAGAAAATCGACGGGCCGCAGCGGCTGGTCGTCCGGCACCAGCACGAAATTCATTTCCTTGAACAGGCGCAGCGTCTGGCGGCTGGCGGCGAGATCGTTGGTGATTTGCGCGATCATGGCGGCCGAATTGGCCAGCAACGGCCGGCGCGAGATGTCCTCGTTCCATGGATTGGTGAGCGGCAGGATTTGCAGGGCCGACACCACCGCGTCGGCGTTGGTGGTGTTGAACAGATGCACGTCGGTCACCACGGGCACCGGCCCGAGGATGCGCCCTTCCTGGTTGATGCGCTCCGCGTGACTCGTCAGGGCGAAGCTGAGGCCGACCGCGAGAAGCCAAAAATTTCGCCGGCACGGAAGAGGCAGCGTGTTTTGCACAAAACCAAATGAGCAAGACCAACGCCAGCCGCGCTTGCCGGGGCATTGTTCTTCCCTACATTGCCGGTGGGCCGTTCATGAGCACCGCGCGTCTTACCACTGGATTCCATCGCCTGTTCGAGCATTCCGTGCTGAAGACGGACGTAGCCCGGGCGTTGCGCAGTTCGGTGGCGTTCGTCGGGGCGTGGATGGTTTGCCTCGTAACGGGACATGCCAGCGTGGCGCCCTTCATGGCCACGGCGGCACAGAACATCGCCCTGGCCGATGTGCGGGGCGATTATCATGCGCGTTTCGCCATTCTGCTGCTGATGACACTGGTGATGGCCGCGTATGCCTGGACGGGCACGCTCGTGGGCGCCAACCCGGTCAGCGCGATTCTCATGATGGGCGCGGTCGGTTTGATGGGCGGCGTCTGGCGGCATCTCAGCGGTGATTACGGGCCCAGCCTGGCCATCGTGTCGGCGTTGCTGTTTCTCATCGCGCTCTCGCAGCCGGGCAACTGGCAGACTGGCGCCGCGCTCGCGGGCTGGATTGCCTTGGGCGGCGCGGGGGCCATCGTCTTGCAGGTGGCGGCGTGGTTTTTCCGTCCCCAACACGCCCTGCGCCATGCCGTCGCCGAAAGCTGGGTGGCCGCTTCCGACTTGATCACCGCGTTGCGCACGGAGACGAACGAGGGCGAACAATGCCAGGCCAGTTCAACCAGCCAGGAAAACGCGCTGCGCGCCACGCTGGACCGGACCAGCCAGGTGCTTGAAGCGGCCGTCGGCCGGAAACCTTCGCCATTTCTCACCCACCTGGACAGCACCCATCACCTGGCAGCGCGGCTGGCCACTCGCGTGGCCGCGTTCAGCACGGCGTGGGAGCCGTTGCGGTCGCGTCCGGAGTTTGCCGGCGTCGGCCCCACGATTGATTCCGTGTTGCGGGCGCTCGCCAATGCGGCGCGCTCGGTGGCGCTGACCCTGATCACGCACCGCGCCGAGCAGTTCGTCTCTTTGCAAGTCCGGCTCCGACGGTGTGAACACTTGATTCGGGTGCTGGATGAACGCTGGTCGCAGGCGCCGGTGGCGGATTCCGATCTGACGCAGGCGCGGCAGGCGTTGGCGCAGGTCGCGGAAATGTTGCCCGTCATCCGGCAAACCCTGGCGGAAACCGCGGATCACACCGGCCCGGGAAACAGTTTTCCGCTGCGGCTGCCCGAGCTGGGCGGATTCTCGATGCGCGCGCTGGGTTCGTGGTTGAACCGCGCGCCGCAGCTTGACCCCGCGCTCGTGCGTTACGCGGCGCGCATGAGCGTGGTCACGATGCTGGCCGTGGCCATTTATGAATGGACGCGGGTGCCGCACGGCTACTGGATTGCCTTCACGGCGTTGGTGGTGTTGCAGCCCGATTACGGTTCAACGCGGCAGAAGGCGGCCCAGCGCATCGTCGGAACCATCGCGGGCAGCCTGCTGGGCAGCGCGTTGTTGTGGGTCAAACTGCCCTTGGGAGTAATGCTGGCCTTCGCCGGTTTGATGGCCTTTTGCTTCGGCTATTTTCTGCGGCGCCGTTACGGGCTGGCGGTGTTCTTCGTCACGCTGATGCTGGTGCTCATCACCGAAGCCGTGGTGCCGGTGCGCCTGGATTTCACCGCGAGCCGGCTGTTGTCCAACGTGGCGGGCGGCGGCATGGCCCTGCTGGCGGCGCTGTTTTTCTGGCCGCGCTGGGAGCGAGCGCAATTCCCGCCCATCATGGCCGGCGCCGTGCGGGCGAATCACGCCTATCTCGCCGCGCTCGGCCGGCGGCTGCAATCAGGGGAACCTTTCACAGGGGACGCCGTTCACAAGAAGCGCCAGGCGGAGCGGGCGAACAGTCTGGCGGCCGCTTCCCTGCAGCGGCTGCTTGGCGAACCTGCGGCGCGCCGGGAGAACGTGGACTGCGCCGCCGCCCTGGCCGCCTACAATCAGCGGATTACCCGGGCACTGACCGTGCTCGCGCTTCAGCTCAACCAACGCCAGCGACTAGCCGGACCGGAACTGCCCGCCATCGTGCGAATCGTCAGCGAAGCCTTGGAGCGGCTGGCCCGGCTGATTGAGGCGGGCTCCCCGGCGGACGCCATCGAAGCCCGCGCCGGCACGGTGCAGGCCGTGGATGCGTGCTGGCCGAATGCCCCAGGCCCCGGACCGGCCCCGTCCGCCGGGCTCGCTTTCAATCAGTTGGTCAAAGTGGCCACCGAAATTGACGCCATGAGCCTGGCCTTGAAGACGAACTCCGTGACAGCGGCCGCTTGAGAGCGCCCGGGGGGATCAGGGCGGCGAGGTGGCCTCCAGTTCGTTCAATCTCGGGCCAATGACGCGCCGGGCGTGCTTGAACGATTCGGAGAGCATGACGAAGAACACCACGACCGCGATCGCCGTGATCAAGGTGCTCCACCAGTGACGCGGCCGGAAGCGTTTCAGCGACGGCGCGTAGGCGAGGAGTCCGAGTGCGGCCGCCAGCACGCCGACGGCATCCCAGCTCGCACGCTGCCAGTAACCGCCGCCCAGGCGCACCCACATCCCAAACTCGTCGAACGTCAGCCCGAGGCCCACGCCGTAAAACGCCGCGGCCACGGTCAATTCACGTCCGTGCGGCCGCCGGAACAACAGGTAGCCGCCCAGCCCGGCCAGCAGGAAAATGCCGTAATTCAGATGGTGAATGTGCGTGCCGCCCAGATGCACATAGAGGTCGGGCAATTGCCGCGACATGATCAGAAACACCACGATGCGCGCGGCCACGAAGGTCAGCAGAAAGCTGAACAGGATGACGCGCGCCAGCCGGTTTTTCCGGTCGGCGCGCGGCTCTGTGGGTGGCGCTGCGGCGGGTTCGGCCATGGGAATGCGCGCGGTGCGGCGTGGGCGTTCAGCGCAGTCCGCCCAAAATCCGGGCGGCTTTCACGGCGTCACGCTCCGTGTCCAACGCAATGTGGCAGACGAATTTTTTGCCGATGGCCGCCGCCGCGAGGCCGCGCAGATTCAGGCCGCCGTCGGCCAGCACCGCGGCGATGCGGGCGCCCTGCCCGGACTTGTTTGCGCCTTCCACCCGCAATGTATGCAGGCTGGCGGTCTTCGTGAAGCCCGCCGCGCCGGCGGTGCCGACTTGTTTGGCGCCCTGAATCGGCGTTACAAACACCACGCTCCTCCCGGGGTGCGCCCCGTCGCGTCGCGCGATGACGAATTCCAGATTGGCGCCCGCTTCGGCCAGCGTTTTGAGTTTGGCCGCCAAAGCGCCCGGCCGGTCGGGAATGGATGCGGCCCATGTGTCCACGCGTTCTGATTTCATAAAACCTCCAGTTGTCGCCTGCGTTTGTTTCACCGCGCCGAAGCAACCGGCCGGGAAGCGTCCGGTGATCGGTTCGGTTTCGGTTGGAAGATGCGCCCTAACTTCCGGCACGCGGCGGGGCTTGGCAAGTGCGTTCCCCACGGGGCTGCGCGGTTTGTCCGCGAACCGTTGCTCCGGCCGTTGAACGCCGTCGCGGGCCGCCTGTCTCAACGGCATGAACGCAGCAGGCTTTCGGCGGCGGGCGCGGCACTGGTGGCGGACGGAAATCCGGCCCTTGTTGATTCTGGTCCTGGTGTTGTGCTCGATCCGCTCGTCGCTGGCCGACTGGTATTCCGTGCCGAGCGGTTCCATGCAACCGACCATTCTCGTGGGCGACCGCGTCTTCGTGAACAAGCTCGCCTAACCAATGGAGTGCCGCCGACTGTTGGCGTGGTCACATTCAACGAGGTGCAGCGCGATCTGATTGAGGACATGCTCATGGATGAAGCCGCAAAGGACACGCAGTTTCAGGTTCGATACGTCGCCGAGCGTAACCGCGTTGAGAATGAGCAAGACGTTGGATTTTTCGTCAAGAATCTTGAATCTGTTCAGGGTGATGAACGCGACGTGATGATTTTCTCAACGACGTTTGGGCGTGATCCGCAAGGCCAATTCCGCCGCTTCTTCGGCCCGATCAATAGACAAGGCGGCGAGCGCCGCTTGAACGTCGCAGTGACACGCGCAAAAAAGCGTAACTACGTCGTCACCTCAATGCCCCTGCATGAAATCTCAGATGCCCTTGCTGGTGGTGCGCCCGTGGGCGCCACCGTAAGTGGACGCGATTACCTTCATGCTTACATGCAATATGTGAAGGCGGTTTCAAACCAAGACGCAGAGGCGCAAACCCAATCGTTACACGTTGCTGGGCGGCTTGCCGCATCTGCTGGTGAATCGCGTTCTGCTGGCAAGGAGGATTCATTGTTTGAAGCCGAAGTCCGCGACGCTTTACGTGCACTTGGCTACAACATCGAATCTCAGGTGGGGGAAAGTGGTTTCCGGATTGATTTGGCTGTCGTGCATCAGAATCCGGAGCGCGGCTATATTCTTGGCATTGAGTGTGACGGCAAGGCATACCACTCAGAATGGTCGGCTCGCGCTCGTGATGTGTGGCGGCAACGTATTCTTGAACATCGTGGCTGGAAAATTCACCGAGTTTGGTCAACAAACTGGTGGTTAGACCGTGGTTTTGAAATAAAGAAACTTGTAGCGCGGATTAAATCACTTGGCGGAAGTTGACCTCGACTCCTCACCCCGGCCCTCTCCTCACCCGATGAGGAGAGGGAGTTTTATTTTATGGGGCGTTTACCCAGGGTATTCGCTGCGCTCAAACCCTGGGCTAATATCCTTCGCCCCTATAGGGCTTCGGTTTGGCTTCGCGGTCTTTGCAGACGGCCACCGAGGCGGCGCGGCAGCACCGCCCTACCGGAATCAGATTCGTGAAATTCGTGTCAGAATCCCGGCTCGCGACGACGCTCGCTCCACCGAATCCGTGCTTCATCTGTGTGAATCTGTGGCCAGGAATCGTATTCCATTCCCGCGCACGAGCAGACGGGATTGCAGCCAATCCAACGCGGAGTGACGAGTGCAGATTGCGGAATGAAACGGCGCTTCGACCATGGGGGCCTGGATACTCCGGTTCGCGTCACCAGACGAGCACGCGGTAATACATCTGCGGCGCATTCCACGGGCTGCGCGGGTCCGTGACAATGATCGCGGCGCCCGTGCCGGGGATTTGGTCTTCGATGATTTCCCACGTTTGCAGGTCGGTGGAGGCCTCCACGCGGTAGGTCCGGTTGACCGCCGAGGCAAAGGCGATCTGGTAATGGCCGTAAAGCCCGGTGGCGCTTGGCGGCTGCACGGCGAATTTGGAACCAGGATCCTGTGGATCGGTGCCGGCCCAATACTCGCTCCAGGTCGGCACGCCGTCGCCATCCGGATCCTGCAGCTCCGCATTGGCGAAGTCGCTGGTGATGCCGTGGGCAATCAGCCAGGGAACCGGCGTGCCGTGCGGCAGCGGCGCGAAGGTTTCCACGAAGCTCGTCCCGTTCGTGAGCTGGAAGCTGGGGCCGTTCGTGGGATAAACGCTGTTGTCCACGGCGAACCCGCTGAAGGCGCTGGCGGGATCGGCCAAATCGCGCAGGTCAAAGCGGACCAGATCGCCAAAGGAGGCGAAAGGCAGATAGTTCGTCGGGCCCGGACTTGCCAGATCCAGCCAGAGCCCGCCGCTGCCGTCGTTGGTTCCGGAAACGCTCCAGCCCGCGAGAATTTCGCCCGGCGCGACAGATTGCAACGCGTAGGTCATCGGCCAGTTGGGCTGCACGTGCAGGCGCAGTTGGCGGACGTAGCGCGGAATGTAGGTGGCCTGCAGCGTCACCGATGCCGGCGCTACCGCGGGATCGTTCACCAGCCGCAGCGACCCCACGGTCACGTCGCCGGCATAGCTCGCCGGATTGAAATACGAGATGATGAAGTTGGTCGTGTAGTTGGTCACCGGCGGATCCACGGTGTCGTCCACCTCCATGCTGATGGGATTGGTGGGCGAATCGGCCGTGAATCCTTGATAGGAAATTTGGAACGAGGGCATGAAGGGTTTGTTGCTCCGCTTCAACGTGGCCCACCGCACGATGTAGCGTCCAGCCAGGTCCTTGGCGACCTGCGACAGTTCGTCCGGAATGTCCGTTGCCACGTCGGCCGTGTAATAACGTCCGCCGGTTTGCGCGGCGATCCGGGTCAGATCGGCGGCGTTCGGCTGCGAACCGATGGCCACGCAGAAGACCTTCACGCTGGCGTTCGTGGCGGCATCGATCACGTCGTCGGCCGTGTTGATGCTGGATTCATCCTGGCCGTCCGAAAGGCAGATGACGCAGCGTTGCGCCGCGGCATTGGTGGCCGCCAGGTCGGCGATGGCCGTTGAAAGCGCGTCCCAACACAGGGAGCCGGCCGGGAATCCTTGGACGTAATTGGTCCAGATGCCGTTGATGGCCGCGTGCAGCGCCGCGCGGTCCGAGGTCAGCGCGAGAACTTGCTGCGGGTCCGCGTCGTCGCGGTGGAACTCGTAAACCCCAATCAACGCATCCGGCGGCAGGCTGTCCACAAATGCGTTGGCCGCGGTCGTGAGATTGTCCACCGCGTCGGAGATGCCGTTGGTGTTGGCATCGCCGTTGGCCAGCGAGGCGATGCTGGCGGTGAAATCCAGGACCAGGTTGGCCAGGATCGGCTGGTTGCCGGGCCGGGCGCGGTTGCTGGCCGGGGCGATTTGCGCGCCGGTTTCCGAGGCGCTGATCACCTTGTCGTCCTCCCTGCAGGTCACCGACAGCAGCCGCGGCGGCACCACGACCGCGTGATCGGCGGTGGGATCGCTGCCGTCGCGCAGAGAGAACTCGAACTCCAGCAGATAGGGCGACGCATAGTTCGTTTTGACATCTTCAATCGCGAGCCCCGCCACTTGCGCATACCCAAAGCTGAGGTGCAGGTTCGTCGTCGCCGCGCCCCAGAGATTGCTGGCGAGCAGGGTGACGTCGTATTCGCCGCCGTAGAGCGGCACGCCGGTGATGTTTCCCGTCACCGGATCGACGTGCAGGTTCAGCGGCAGACCCGTGGCGCCAAAGCCGGTGGGTGAACCGCTGGCCGTGATTTGATAGTTGAACGCGGCGCCTTCCGTGCCCGTCGCCGTGACGGCGCTGGTGATGGCCGGTGCCGAGGCGACCAGGCTGAGCATCAGCGTTTGCACATCCTGCGCGCACTCGTTGCCGGTTCGCAGCGTCACCTCAAACAGTCCGCTTTCCAGTGGCACGCCCGCGATGACGCCATTCGTGGCATTGACCGCCAGGCCGGCCGGCAACCCAAAGGCGCCAAATTCCGTCGGTGAATGCAGCGCGGTGATGGTGTAGGTGAACGGCTCGCCCTGTTTGCCCGTGACTGTCAGTGAACTCGTTATGGTCGGGGTTTCGCCCAGCACCATCAATTGCGCCAGCCGGCTGGTCACGGCGCCAAAGGCATTGCTGATGACCACGGAATACAGCCCATCGCCGCTGGACGTGACGTGATTCAGGGCAAGGATGGCATTCGTTGCGTCCGTAATCGGCAGTTCCTGAAAGAACCATTGGTAGGCAAACGGAGATGTGCCATCGGCCACCACCTGGAACGCGGTGTTGTCGCCGCAAACCACGGAGCCATCCTGCGGCTGCTCGACAATCCACGGCGGAATGGCCAGGGGCGTCACGGTGGCGGGGGCGCTCAGCGCCGCGCCGTGGCCGTTGTAAACCTGCACGCGGTATTCGCCCGCGTCGGCGGCTTGAATGTTGGCCAGATGCAGGGCCGGGGCGGTCGCGCCGTTCAGGTTCGTGCCATTGTGGGACCACTGGTAGGATAACGGCGCATCGCCGGCGGCCAGGACGCGGAGCACGGTGTCCTTGCCCAGCGCCACCGCCTGGCTGAAGGGCTGGATGGTGATCGTTGGCGAACCGTCACCGACCAGCGCCAGATTGTGATACAAACCCGCGGCCACGCTCGCGACATGGGAAAGATTCGACGAGGTGGTCGCCTGGCCAAAATCATTGCGGCCCCAGGCCCAAACCTTGCCGGCCGCCGTCAACGCCACGTTGTGCGCGCTGCCGGCGGCGATGGCCACCACGTTGCTCAAGCCGGCCGGAATGTTCGTCTGCCCATCGGCATTGTTGCCCCAGGCGCGCAGCGTGCCGTCACTCAGCAGCACCAGGCTGTGCGCGTCCCCTGCCGCCACGGCCACCGCGTTGGAAATACCAGCCGGGACCCCGGCCTGACCGGCTGCATTGTTGCCCCAGGCCACCACTGTTCCGTCAGCCTTCAGGGCAAGGCTGTGACCGTTGCCGGCCGCGATGGCGACCACATTGGACAAGCCCGGCGGCGGGAGGTTGGTGCCATCCCAACTGACGACTGTCCCGTCGCTCCGCAGCGCAAGTTCGTGATCATAACCCGCCACGATGGCCGTCACATTGGTCACGCCCGCAGGCACTGCGCCGGCTTGCGAACCCCAGCCGACCACGGTGCCATCGCGCTTCAACGCGAGGCTGTCGCCGTAATTCGCGGCGATGGCGAGGACATTGGTCAGATTGGCGGGAACGGTGGTTTCGCCAAACGAGCCGCCGCCCCACGCCACCACCGTGCCGTTGTCACGCAACGCGAGGCTGTGCACGCCGCCGCCCGCCAGCGCCGTGACGTTCGTCAAGCCGGGCGGGACGTTGCACTGGCCATCGTTGTTGGCACCCCAGGCGAGCACCTGGCTGCCCGCATGCAGCGGCGCAGCCGTCACCAGCGCTCCGCCCATGAGCAGCGACAGGAACAACCTTTTCCGGCGCGTCCGGGGGGACGCGGATGGTTTCAGTGATGAGTGCAAAAAAAACAGCCTCCCAGGCGAAGTGAAAAAAGTGCGTTCCATATCGGGCTTGAACCCTTAAGGAAGGGCTGCCCGCCACCGCAAAGCAAGCTTAAGATGTTGTCAATCTGGCTTCCCCGCCGTCTTCGGCCGGGGGCTTGGCGCCATGGGCGGCGCATTGAACCTGCCCCAAAAACTCATCGGCGCGGGCGGAAGCTACCAGATCTTCGCCCGCAGTTCCGGCGCCCGCCACATGGGATCGGTGGCGGTAATGCCGAAGGCGTCGTAGAACGACTGCACATTCACGAGCGGTCCGATGGCGCGGAACTGTCCGGGCGAATGCGGGTCCACGGTAACGAGCCGGCGTTGCTCGGCATCGCGGATGTTGGTGCGCCAGATTTGTGCGAATGAGATGAAGAACCGTTGTTCGGGCGTGAAGCCATCGATTGTTTTCCGCTGCGCCGGATTTTTGGCCAAAGCCCGTTGCAAGGCGTCGTAGGCAATGGTCACGCCACCGAGATCGGCGATGTTTTCTCCCAGCGTCAACTTGCCGTTGACGTGCAGGCCCGGCAGCGGTTCATAGGCATTGTATTGATCCACGACCTTTTGGGCGCGGGCCTCGAAATTCGTGGCGTCGGCGTCCGTCCACCAGTCGTTCAGGTTGCCGTCCGCATCGAACTTGCGCCCCTGGTCATCGTAGCCGTGCGTGATTTCGTGGCCGATGACCACGCCGATGGCGCCATAATTCACCGCGTCGTCCATGGTCATGTCGAAGAACGGCGGCTGCAGGATGCCCGCGGGGAAGACGATTTCGTTTTGGGACGGATTGAAGTAGGCGTTGACGGTTTCCGGCGTCATGTGCCATTCGGTTTTATCCACCGCCTTGCCCAGGCGGACCAGCTCCCGCCGGTCCTCAAACGCCGCGGCGCGTTTGACATTGCCCAGAAAATCATCGCGCCGGATTTCGAGGCTGGAGTAATCACGGAACTTGTCCGGGTAACCAATCTTCTGCGTGAACCGGTCGAACTTTGCCAGGGCTTTCGCGCGGGTCGCGTCGGACATCCAGTCCAGCTTCAGCAGATGATCGTGAAAAACCTCCTTCAGGTTTTTCACGAGTTCGTTCATTCGCGCCTTGGCTTCCGGCGGGAAATATTTTTCGACGTAAAGCTGGCCCAGCGCCTCGCCGATGCAACCGTCGATGACCTTGCCCGCCCGCTTCCAGCGCGGTTCCTGTTCCTGCTGGCCGCTGATGACCTTGCCGAAGAACGCGAAGTTTTCCTGTTCGACCGCACGTTGCAGGAACGGCGCCGCGCCATGCAACAGATGCCAGCGCAAATAGACCCGCCAATCCTGGATCGGGCGTTCGGCGAGCAGTTTGTCCAGGGCCGTGAAGAACTCCGGCTGCCCGACGATTTCGTAGTTGAGCGGCACGAGATTCTTTCCTGTAACTCCGGGTCCAGATGCCAGGCCATATTCGGTGAAGTAAACCGTCCACGGAATCGTCGGGTTGGCCTTTAAGAATTCAGCAGTTGTGAATTTGTTATAGTTTTTTTCCGGATTGCGCAGTTCTTCGCGGGCGCGGCTTGCCTTGGCCAGCGCCGTTTCCAGGTCCAGCACGATCGCGGCGTTGGTGGCGGCAGCCGCGGGTTTGTCGCCCAGCAACGCGAACATTTTGGTCAGATGCGCGCGGTATTTTTCCCGGACTTCGGCGAAGCTTTCCTTGAGATAATAATCCCGATCGGGAAGCGTCAGCCCACCCTGGCCGAGTTGATAGGCATAGATGGAACTGTTCTTTTCGTCCGGCCCTACGCCTGCGCCGAACAGCCCGCCAACACCGGTGCGATGGAAATCCGCCAGCAACGCGAATAGTTCCTTCGTTGAGCGGACGGAATCGATGCGCTTGAGATCGGCGGCAATCGGCTTGAAGCCGAGCGTTTCGATCCGATTGGTGTCCATGGCTGACGCGAAAAAATCACCGACCTGCTTTCGAGGCGTGTTGGGACCGGCGGATTCCTGGCTCGCCGTTTCAAGGATTTCGTGAATCAAATACCAGTTGCGCTCGGCCAGCTCGATGAAGCTGCCCCAACGGGATTTGTCCGCCGGCACCGGATTGTTTTTAGCCCAGTTGCCGTTGGCGAATTCGTAGAAATTCGTCCCCGGCGACACCGAACGATCCATGTAGCCGACGGAGAACCGCGGCACGACTGGTGGTTTGTCCGCGGCCGTGGAGGGCAAAACCATTACAGCAATGGAAAATGTGTAGCAGAAAAAGCGGGCGAAATTTTTCATGGAATTATCACTCGAATAATTTGGCAACGATGTGGGCAAGATGGAACGCTTTTCCTTCGCGCAGGTCAAACCAGCAGTCGATTTGCAGGAGGGTTCGCTTTCTGGTTGTTCTTCAGCCAAATAACATGGCGGCCGAATTTGACTCTTGTACATCAACGTGTACAGAATGTTTGTGTGATTGGGCAGTTCTTCACCCCCGCGATTGTCGC
Organism: Verrucomicrobiia bacterium; assembly: GCA_035765895.1. NCBI lineage: Bacteria > Pseudomonadati > Verrucomicrobiota > Verrucomicrobiia > Verrucomicrobiia bacterium. The sequence goes on from DASTWL010000080.1 coordinate 46,085, forward strand.
TGAATGCATGTTCCAGCTCGCCGGCGTTTCGGCGAGGGAACGGGTCATTGACCCAAGCTGTGGTGATGGCGCCTTTCTCCGATCCGCTCCCCAAGGGGTTTTATTCCACGGTTGCGAGATTGATCCACAGCCTGCGTCGGCGGCACGTCCGTTGGTGCCGGCCGGGCGTTTTATTGAAGGGGATGCGCTTCGGGGGTTGACGGAACTGTGGGGGACTTTTGATTTAGCCATTGGCAATCCCCCGTTCAGCGCACAATCGAACCTGGAAACCCGCGCAGAAGTTCTACGAGGTTATGACCTGGGTGCGGGGCGGAAATCGCAATGTCTCGAAATTTTGTTTCTCGAATTGTTCTGGAAGCTTGCGAAGCCGGGCGGAAAGATTGCGATTATCCTCCCGGACGGCCCCCTGAGCAACAAGCCATTCAAGCATGTGCGCGACTGGTTGCTTTGCCGGGTGCATGTTGAGGCCATCATCAGTTTGCCGCGCGGTATTTTCAGAGGAACCACGGCTAAAACGAACATCCTGATTGCACAGCGGTTGCCATTATCATCTCGGGCATATCGCGACCCCACCTGTCTGCTCGAATGCGCAAGCGTCACTGATTTGAAACCTCTCCGGTTGCATGAATGGCGAAAAGTTGAGTCGCGTTGGCGGCAAGCAGTCTTGGCTGACGAACCGGATTGGCGGCCGGAAGCACAGGATCGAAACGGCTTGGAGTTGGCAAGCAATTCTGTGCGCTTGGGCGACCTGTTCCGGCTAAGGACGGGCTACGCACTCTACGGCAAAAAGCGTGACTTGTTTGATTACCCCGGCCAAGAACGCGTGCTGCTCATTCGGGCCAAGAATCTGGCTCCCGAAGGAGGCCTGCGGCTGGACCAAAACTGCGCTTACATTTCACGCGCGGGAGAGATGCATTGCGAAGCATCCCTCGTGCAACCGGGGGAGATTTTGTTCGTGAGGGTAGGCGCCGGTTGTTACGGACGAACCGCCCTCGTGCCGCGTGGGCTCGAGGCTCAGGCGGATGATTGGATTCATGTGCTTACGCCGTTGAGGGATGTTGACGGGCCGGGCGTGGTCGCATGGTTCAACAGCGAGGCGGGGCGTTCTGCCGTCCGAAGGCTGGCGAAAGGAGTTGGAACCTTGAGCATTTCTAAAACATCGCTGGCCGAGTTAAGGCTTCCAAAGGCGCTGGTTCGACCGAACGGGCACGCTCCAAAACTGGAACCCCAATCAGCCACAACGAAACGAAGGGAAAAGGTCGCGCAATCAGTTTCACGCGGGTCGTCACTGTGTGTGGATGCGGTCAATTGAAAGTTCTCGCCGAGGATTTGATCGGGTTTGGGAAAGCGCGTCCCCACAATTCAGGTTCATTCTGAGTTTGTGGTGTGCGACCAACGACCTCCCAAAACGTTTTGAAAGGCAAGGAGCATTGAATCCGGCGCTGTGTCTTTGAATCAATCTTCGGATTGATGACAATGGTGCTGGATCTGACCGCTGGCCCACGTTTCCACTCCCGCGCCATTCGGCGGACGGTTGAGTAATGTTCAGCCAAGTTCTTCACCACGGCGTCAATCGAAGAAATTTCTGCCAGTGTCAAATGACCCCAGAGATTTTGCCAGTCGGTAGCAGAGAAGCGGGCGCAGCCAATCTCGACGATCCATTTGTGCGTCTGGGTTCGTTGTTCCCAGAAACCAACGATCATCAGAAAGTCTCGATCAATCTGGCGCTGGCGAAGAACGTCTCCCAGCCCAATCGGACTCCCAAGTTTGGCAGTCTTGATCGAGACGGGCAGATTGTGGAACTCGCTCGGGACGGAAACGTGGTTGTTCTGATCGGGCGGCACATCCCATTTCTGCATGTAGTTGCCCGCATAACCCGAAAAGAAATGGTCGCGCACCCATTTCTCGAAGGTGAAACCATGCGATTGGACTTCAACCATAGGCTATTACTCGTGTGTTCACCCAAACAAATCCATTTGCGGCGGCGGAAGCTGCTGGAGCTTCTCGCGTTCGGCACGGTGGCGGGCGGGCTGGCGAACGTTGCCTTCGGGCGTGAGTTCGCTTTCTTCCAGGTTGCGCAGGATCACCTTCGCGCGCTCGATCACGGGCTTGGGCACGCCGGCCAGGCGCGCGACGTGGATGCCGTAGCTCTTGTCGGTGCCGCCTTCGACAATTTTGCGCAGAAAAACAATTGAGTCGTTCCATTCGCGCACGGCGACGTTGAAATTTTTTACCCACTTCAGGCGGCCGGCGAGTTCGGTGAGTTCGTGATAGTGCGTGGCGAAGAGCGTCTTCGCGCCCGCCTGATTATGCAAAAATTCCACGATGCTCCACGCGAGGCTGAGGCCGTCGAAGGTGCTGGTGCCGCGGCCGATCTCGTCGAGCACGATGAGGCTGCGCAGTGTGGCGTTGTTGAGGATGTTCGCCGTCTCGCTCATCTCGACCATGAAGGTGGATTGCCCGCGCCCGAGGTCGTCGCTCGCGCCGATGCGGGTGAAAATGCGGTCCACAAGGTCCACACGCGCCGCGGCAGCGGGCAGGAACGCGCCGGTGTGGGCCAGCAACGCCAGCAGCGCCACCTGCCGGATATAGGTGGATTTGCCCGCCATGTTCGGTCCGGTGATCAAAGCGATTTGGGGGAATGCGGAGTGCGGAACGCGGAGCGCGGAATCGGGGCTTGTAGTCCCGCCTTCAGGCGGCTCGGACGGTTGCGTGTCATTCGCGGGACCGCCTAAAGGCGGGACTACGAGCGAAGAAGCCAGCGCCACATCATTCGGCACAAAGCGTTCCTCGATCAACTGCTGCTCCAGCACGGGGTGACGGCCTTCGCGGATGAGCAGCACGCCTTCGTCGCGCACTTCGGGGCGGCAATGATTGAACAGGCGCGCGGTCTCGGCGAAGGACGCGAGCACGTCGAGTTGCGCGAGGGCGCTGGCGGTCTGCTGGATTTGCGGGAGCTGGCCGAGGACTTCCTCGCGCACGCGCTGGAAGAGTTCGTATTCGAGCTTCTCGCTGCGTTCCTCGGCCCCAAGAATTTTGCCTTCCATCTCCTTCAACTCGGGTGTGATGAAGCGCTCGCCGTTGGCGATGGTCTGCTTGCGCGTGTAATGCGGCGGCACCTTGTCGAGGTTCGCCTTCGTGACCTCGATGTAATAGCCAAAGACGGAGTTGAACCCGACCTTGAGCGAGCTGATGCCGGTGCGCTCGATCTCGTCGCGCTGGAGTTTGGCGATCCAATCCTTGCCGCCGCGCGCGGCGGCGCGCAGTTCGTCCAGCTCGGCGCTGAAGCCGTCGCGGATGATGCCGCCCTCTTTCAACGCCAGCGGCGGTTCGTCCACGATGGCGCGGGCAATCAACTCGACGAGCGTGGGGAGTTCGGTGAGTTGGGCAGTGAGGGAATCGAGCAGTGGGACAGGCATCTTGCCTGTTTCGTGAAGCGTGGACGACGCAAAGGTTTCTGAAAGTTCGTTTGGCTCATTGGACAGGCTGGAAGCCTGTCCCACTACGGCGGAGAGCATTGCGCGCAGGCCGGGAATCTGCTCCAGTGCGATGCGCAGGGCGAGCAGGTCGCGGGCGTTGCCGGAGCCAGTGCTGAGGCGGCCCAGCGTGCGTTCGAGATCGCGCACTTCGGTGAGCTGCGCGCGGAACTGATCGAGCGCGGGGGAATTATCCAGCCACGCCTGCACGGCGTCCTGACGTTGGCGAATGGGCTCGACGGCGGCGAGCGGTTGCGAAAGCCAGTCGCGCAGGCGACGGGCGCCCATCGGCGTGACGGTGCGATTCAGCGCCTTGTAAAGCGAGCCGGGCGGCGGCGCGTCCTTGTGCAGCGGTTCGAGGATTTCGAGATGACGCAGCGTGGTGCCGTCGAGCACGAGGAAGTCGCGGCATTCGTAGCAGGTCAGCCGCGTGAGATGCTTGATGTCGCGGCGCAGATGTTGCGTGAGGTAATGCAGCACCGCGCCCGCCGCGCCAATGGCGGCGTTCTTGTTCTTCAGCCCAAAGCCATCGAGCGAAGCGACGCCGAAATGTTCGCGGAGAGTGAACACCGCCGTCTCCGGTGCGAAGGTCCAGTCCTCGTGCGGAATGAGGATCGGGAATGCAGGCTGGATCAACTCACGCAAGGAGCCGGCTTCGGAAGGAAAAATGATCTCCGCCGGGCGCAGGCGGTCCAGTTCCGTGAGCAACGCGGCTTCGCTGTCGATTTGCGTCACTTTGAAATCACCCGTCGTGAGGTCCACCAGCGCGAGGCCGATAGTTTTTCCGGCGGCGAGCACCGCCGCGAGGAAATTGTTTCGCTCGGCGGTGAGCATCCGTTCGTCGAAGTGCGTGCCGGGCGAAAGGATCTGCGTGACCTCGCGTTTGACGAGCTTGCCGGGCTTGGCGTCCTCCATCTGGTCGCAAATGGCGACTTTGCGGCCAGCCTTGAGAATGCGGGCGATGTAGCCGTTCGCCGCATGAAAAGGCAGGCCGCACATCGGGACGCCATTCCGCTTGGTGAGGGCGAGGTTGCAGAGCTGAGCCCCTGCTTGTGCGTCCTCGAAAAACATCTCGTAGAAGTCGCCGAGGCGGAAGAGCAGGAGCGCGTCCTTGGGCAGTTCGCCTTTGATGCGGCGATACTGCGCCATCATGGGAGTAAGTTGGGCTTCGGCGGCCATGCGTGCCGGGGAAGTTAAAAAAGAAGCCTGGAGAGGTCGAAATCAAAACGCGGATGAGGAGGTTGTGCGACGAAATAACACGCCGCCTGTCACCCGGTCCAACCCAGGTCTTCGCGCCACCTTGCCTTGGGTGGCTTGCGTGCGCTGCTGCCATCCCTGGCGTAACGCAGCCTGCCGACGACCCGATTGGAACCGGCGGGGCGGGCAACAGACCAATTCGTGATCCGAATGCTGCCGGGCAGCACGGGACGCCAACCCGGGGCGGGCGGCAAGAAAATGCGTGCTGCGAGAACGGATGGCCGGGGGGACCAGTGAAAGCGTTAAGAAGCGCCCCTTTCAGGAGGAATTGGGCTCCGGATTGACAGATTACCCTGCAAATGCTGAGGATGGTGGCACCAATGCGCGCCATTCATCGGTATTATGGATTGATTTCATTGTTGCTGTTGACTCTGCTGCTGGCGCCGTTTTCGTCGTCTGCTGCGGATGGTCCTGGCCCTGCCATCAGCAACGCCGACAATGCCTGGATGCTGGTAAGTTCGGGGTTGGTGCTGATGATGACGGCGCCGGGACTGATTCTGTTCTACGGCGGGCTGGTGCGGACCAAAAACGTGCTGTCCACCATGATGCACAGCCTCGTCTTGATGGCTGCGATGTCGATACTGTGGATGGTGTTTGGTTACAGCGTGGCCTTTGGCGAAGGGAACGCTTTCATTGGGAATCCGGTGCAATATCTGTTTCTGAACGGCGTGGGTGCCGCGCCCAACCCCGCCTACGCCGCCACGATTCCGCAGCAGACGTTCATGCTGTTTCAAATGATGTTTGTCATCATCACGCCGGCGTTGATCAGCGGCGCGGTCGCGGAACGCATCAAGTTCAGCGCCTATTTGCTGTTCATTTTGCTCTGGGTGACGATTGTCTATCTGCCCTTGTGCCACATGGTGTGGGGAAAGGGAGGCCTGTTCAACTGGGCATCGGGCGGAAAGATGCCCGTGCTCGATTTCGCAGGCGGCACGGTGGTGCACATCAGTTCGGGCGTGGCTGCCCTGGTTTGCGCCATGGTGCTGGGGCGGCGGGACGGTTTTCCGCACGAGCCGATGATGCCGCACAACGTGGTGCTCTCGCTCATTGGCACCGGATTGTTGTGGGTGGGTTGGTTTGGTTTTAATGCCGGCAGCGCCCTCGGCGCGGGCGTTCTGGCGACGCAGGCGTTTTCAGCCACCCACTTCTCCGCCGCTGCGGCAGCCTTGAGCTGGGCCGGCACGGAATGGTTCTTGAAAGGCAAGCCCAGCGTGTTGGGGGCGGCCTCAGGTATGGTGGCCGGGCTGGCCACCATCACGCCGGCTTCGGGGTTTGTCACGATTCCTTCCGCGGTGATCATCGGGCTGGTGGCAGGTGTGGTATGTTATCTGGCCGTGACCAGGCTTAAAGCCAAGTTCAGCTATGACGACTCCCTGGACGTGTTCGGCGTGCATGGTGTGGGCAGCGTGGTGGGCATGTTGCTGCTTGGCGTGCTGGCAAACGTGCAGGTGAATCCGGCCATCGCTGCCACATATCAGGTGGCGGGTGTGCCGGTGTCGCTGGCGGGCAGCGCGGCGCAATTTGCGAATCAGGCCAAGGCCGTCTTGTTTACGGCCATCTTTTCCGGCGGGGTCGCCTTTGTCCTTCTCAAGCTGGTGGACAAAATCGTAGGACTCCGCGTGGATGTGGAGGAAGAAAGTCTGGGGCTCGACCTGTCGCAGCACGGAGAACGCGCCTACAACGAATGAGGATTTTATGAAGAAGATCGAAGCCATCATCAAACCGTTCAAACTGCAGGACGTGAAGGATGCCCTGAACGAACTGGGCATCCAAGGCATGACCGTCACCGAGGTCAAAGGATTTGGGCGGCAGAAGGGCCACACGGAAATCTATCGCGGCAGCGAATACACCGTGGATTTCCTGCCCAAGGTCAAAATTGAAACCGTGCTGCCCGACAACATCGTGAGCCAGGCCATCCCTGCCATCGTCAAGGCCGCGCGGACCGGGAAAATCGGCGACGGCAAGGTGTTCGTCACGTCCATTGACGATGCCTGGCGCATCCGCACGGAAGAGCGGGGCGACGAGGCGGTTTAGCGGGCGCTTCAGGGAAAACCGCGCGGGGAGGTCGCAGTGTGCGCCTCGGCGTCCAGCCGTTGGTGGCATTTTTGCCGGCGCGCCGTCCAGTCCGCCCATGCGGCAGTCCAGGCGTCGCCGGCGAATTGCTGGCGTGCCTGTTCCCATCCGGCGTCGAGCGCGACCAGTTCCTTGCGGGCCGTGGCGGTTTCCCCGTATTTGAGACAGGCTTCGATCCAGTTCAACCGGTTTTCGGGATATTCGGGCGCCAGTTCCAAGGCACGTTTGAGATGCTGCCGGGCCTTGCTGCGGCTGCCAATGCTCGCGAGGACGGGGGCCTCAAAGTAAAGCAGGCCCAGGTTCCGATCCGGCCCTGCGAAGTCGAAATGCTCGTCCAGCTTCCGGGCAGTTTTGAACTCCACCTCCATGTCGTCCACGATGGACAGTGCGCCCAATGTTTTGGTGCGGGCAAGCTGGCCGAGATTCATCCCCAAATAATAAGGGCCGGCCACGGCGTTGGAATTTTGGGCAATCAGCGCGCGGCTGGCGGCAATGCCCTCCTCGGCGAGCGCGGCCCGTTGGGTGTTGTTGCTCGCGAACTCGGCCCAGTCGAAACAGGCGCGCGCAAAGTGCCAGATCGCCCCGGGTTCAGCCGGGTGCGCGTGATACGCTGTCTTCGTCTCTTGATAAATGCGCAACGCGCGGGCGGCCGGCTCCTGCGGCGCGGCGTTCGTGGCGTCGGCCCGCGCCGCCTGGGCCAGCGCCAGGCCGAGCCCGACCAGCAGCGCCATGGCGCGCCGCAAAGTCGTCCTATCCCGCAGAGCCACAATAACTCGGCAATAATGCATTGCGAAGGTCATTACCTGACTTATACTCACAGCTCAGTGAAGTTACGCTGGAACATCGGGCTTGTCGCGTTGCTGGCCATTATTCCCTTTCTGGGGGCTGGCTGCAGCGGCATCAACACCACCCAGAGTGTTTCACCCGCGTCGTTCCTTATACCAGGCCTGATGCAGACCGATCCGCCACCGGCAGATCCTGTTCCCGTGTTGCCACCGGCCGGACCGGTCCGCCAAATGGCCCAAGCCCGCTGAATTCTATGCGTTTTCCGTTCGCGCTGTCGGCAAAAATCGCCAGCCACATCATCAAACACAAGGTCAAGCGCACGCCGCGTTTCGCGATGGTGCTGCAACTCGAGCCGCTGCATACGTGCAATCTGACGTGCACCGGGTGCGGCCGTATTCGCGAATATTCCACCAGCCTCAAGGACATGGTGCCGCTGGAGAAATGCCTCGCGGCCGCCCAGGAATGCGATGCGCCGATGGTCAGTGTCTGCGGTGGCGAACCGCTGATCTATCCGAAGATCGAGGAGCTGGTGAACGGCCTGCTCGGTCAGGGCCGCATCGTTTACATCTGCACGAACGGCGTGTTCATGCGGAAGAAAATGCGCGAATACATGGCGGCGAATTACTCGCCCGCGATGGAAGACCAGCTCAAGCAGCTCGTCGCGCAGCAGCTCGTTACAGAAAAGGAAGCGGAAGCCATCCGCAAAGCCGACGCGGCCGCCAGGAGCAAATCCGTCATCGCGCCGAGCAAATGGCATTACTGGAACGTCCACGTGGACGGACTCGAATTCACGCACGACCTCATCGTTGAGCGCGAAGGGGTGTTCAAGGAATGTGTCGCCGCCATCAAGATGGCGAAGATTCTCGGCTACCAGACGGCGACCAACACCACCGTCTATCGCGAAACCGACGTGCAGGAGCTGGAGGACATGTTCAAGTTCCTCAGCTCGCTGAACGTGGACGGCCACACGATTTCGCCCGGCTACGATTATGACGCCGCGAAGAAGGACATGGTGAAGCGCCTCGGCAAGAAGCCGGAAGATTTCTTCCTCACGCGCAAGATGACCGTCGCGAAGTTCTCGAAGATCGAGGAGTGGGGCCGTCTGTTTACCATCTTCGGCACGCCGGTGTATCAGGAATTCCTTGCCGGCAAACGCGATCTCACCTGCACCGCGTGGGCCATCCCGACTTACAACGTCAAGGGCTGGAAGGCTCCGTGTTACCTGATGACCGACGGTCATTACGACGGCTATCAGGAGATGCTGTCGAAAGTAAACTGGGAGAAATACGGCGTGGTGGACGGCGTCGCGCGCGACCCGCGGTGCGAGAACTGCATGGTGCATTGCGGCTACGATCCCAGCGGCGCGCTCGGCACCAATTACAAGTCCGGCGACAACTGGAAGAATTTCAGATACAACTTCGGCGCGAAGCCGAAGCCATACCCGGCCAGCGCTGAACTCGACAAACGTGCCTTTAACGGCTTCACCATCGGCAAGGGTCACCTTGCCGAAGCGAAGGCGGCGATTAATTCTCCGGCGGCCAGCGCGCGTGGAGCCTTCTCAAATAACGGGCACGGCCACGAAGAGCATGTCGGCAGTCACTGCGGCAGCGGCGACACCAGCGAGCGCGATGCGCTGCTGGCGAAGATCAAAGAGACGGGCAAAGCCTGATTTAGTTAGCGGTTCCCAAAGAAGTTTTTCCATGAGCAAGACGTTATTCCTTTCACCTCCATCGTTTGACGGTTTCGACGGCGGCGCCGGTGCGCGATATCAGGCGCGCCGCGAAGTCACGAGCTACTGGTATCCCACCTGGCTCGCGCAACCCGCCGCACTCGTCCCGAACTCGCGTCTGCTCGACTGCCCGCCGCACAACATCGGCGTCGAGGAATGCCTCCGCATCGCAAAGGACTTCGATCACGTCATCATCAACACCTCCACGCCGTCGCTGAAGAACGATTGCAAGGTGGCCGAGGCCATCAAGCAGCAGCGGCCCGAAACGAAGGTCGGCTTCGTCGGCGCGCACGCGATGGTGCTGCCCACCGAAACACTCAAGGCGTCTTGGGCGATTGACTGGGTCGGCCGCAAGGAATTCGACTTCACGTGCAAAGAGGTCGCCGAAGGCCGCGCGCTCAAGGACATTGCTGGCCTGAGCTATCGCGACAGCGAAGGGAAGATCAAACACAACCCCGAGCGCGAGATGATTTCCGACATGGATTCGCTCCCGTGGGTGGCGGATGTTTACAAGCGCGACCTCGAGATCGAGAAGTATTTCATCGGCTACCTCCAGCATCCCTACGTCTCGATGTATACCGGCCGCGGCTGCCCGGCGCAGTGCACGTTCTGCCTCTGGCCGCAGACCATCGGCGGCCACAAATACCGGGTCCGTTCGGCGCAGAACGTCGCCGACGAGATGGCTTACATGAAGAAAATCTTCCCGCAGGTGCGTGAGTTCTTCTTCGACGACGACACGTTCACCGCGAACCTGCCGCGCGCGCGCGAAATCGCGAAGAAGCTCGGCCCGCTCGGCGTGGATTGGAGCTGCAACAGCCGTGCGAACCTTGATTACGACACGATCAAGAGCTTCAAGGATAATGGCCTTCGCCTGTTCCTCGTCGGCTACGAAAGTGGAAACGATGACACACTCAAACGCATCAAGAAGGGCGTCACGACCGACGAGATGCGCAAATTTACGAAGGACTGCCACAAGGCAGGCGTGGTGATCCACGGCACGTTCATCCTTGGTCTGCCCGTCGAGACGAAGGAAACCATCGAGCAGACGATTCGTTTCGCGCAGGAGCTGGACGTCTTCAGCCTGCAAGTCTCGCTCGCCGCGCCATATCCGGGCACGGAGCTTTACGAACAAGCCAAGCTCAACGGCTGGTTTGTGAAGAAGGACAAGACCGACCTCATCGAAGGCGACGGCTTGCAGCAGTCCACGCTCGAATATCCCGGCCTCAGCAAGGAGCAGATCTTCGAGGACGTGGAACGCTTCTATCGCAGTTACTACCTGCGTCCGAAGCCGATTCTGCGCATCATCAAGACCATGCTCGAGGACAAGGACGTCTGCGTGCGTCGCTTGCGCGAAGGCTACGAATTCTTCAAGAGCATGGCCCAGCGCCGGAGCGATCTGGCGGCGGCCCGAAGTGTGACAGGTTGAGGCACGTTGCAATCCGGTTCCCCAAACATTTCCCAACGACTGAGCGTCGTCGCGCTGACTGCGGCGACGCTCTTCGCCTTTTGGACGACGGCGCAGGCTGCGCCCGCTGCTTCAACCTCCCGTCTCACGCTGCCCAATCATCGCCGCTACGACCTGGCCGCGTCAGCCGACGTGCGGCGTCTGAAAGGCGATCTGGAGCGGATGATTCAGGACGAGGCCCGGTTCCTCGCCCAACGCAAAGCGCAGCGTCAGGCGTGGCGCGAACAGACGCCGTTGGCGGAAATGAGCCGGACGGAGCTGCGGCGCTATTTCGACGAGCCGCTCGCGGCACCCTCGAACAATGAACTGCGCGGCCTGCGGGAACTCCAATCCCTGCTGGACCGCTGGGAACACGCGCCGGATTTTGGCACCCGGACCAACGTGGCACGCTGGATGGTCGAGATCGCGCATTCGCTTGGGAACCTGCATCGCACGCCGATTCCAACCCGGGTCGAAGTGACGTTGATGCCGCTGCTGTTCGCGGAATATCTGCACCGGCCGATGGTCAAAGGCACCACCCGCGCCGCGGACGTGCCGCCCGCCGGGCCCAACGCCGACTTCAGCCGGGTTGATCCGCCCGATTCCAGTTTCTGGCAAAAGCCGGCGAACGTGGCGCAGGCCGATCTGTTCCATTGCTTCGGCCGCACCAACTGGCCGGCGTATCCGGATCTGCTCTGGGAATATGACGCGCCCAAGACCAGCTTTGGCTCCAATCCGGGATTCACCCTCAAGCACGGCGACCTGGAGTTGAAGGCCAAGTTTGGTGAATGGCATTCCGAGCCGTTTGCCACCCGGATTTTCAACGCCCTCGGCTACCATTCCGAACCGGCCGACTTCGCTCCATTCCTGCGGGTGAAATATGACCGCCGGCTGTTCCGCGAATTTCATCTGCGCCGGGAACTCGGCCTGCATTTCCGCCTGTTGGGCGTTGTTCCGCTGGGGCAAGTCTCGATTCAAAAGCGCCGCGATCCGTTTCAATGCATCACCGAAGCGGTGCTCAAGAACGGCCACCGTCTGAGCGGAACCGAATTCAAGCAGCGCCTGCTGCGCGACGCCGCGCGCGAGCATCCCGAGGACGATCCGGCGAACTTCGATCCGGCGTTTGAAGCGCAGATTGATTACCTGGTGACGCAGGGCGCCAACGTGCAGCTCAAGGATGACCGCTTCCACAACCTCGGTGCGTGGGATTTCGGCGGCCTGGGCCACGAAAATTTGCGCGAGCTGCGCGGCGCAGGGCTGCTCGCCGCGTGGCTCGGCTACACGGATGTGCGCTTCGACAACACACGGCTCAAGCTGGTGAGAACCGGCGACCACGTGACAGTGCAGCACTTTTTTTCCGACCTGGGCGGCGGCCTGGGCAAGGGCGCCGGCGTCTTCTCATGGCATTCCGACCAGCCAAATCTTTTCGCCTGGACATGCACCGCTCCGCCGCGGGAACAGGGCAAGGGACGCATGACGATTCCCTTTCGCATTGTCAATTACCGGCCGATCGATCCGGTGCCGGCCTTCGCCAACATGACGTGGGACGACGCGCGGTGGATGGCGCGTTGGATCGGACAACTGAGCGAAGCGCAGCTCGTCGCCGGACTCATCGGTTCTGGTTTCGACGCGGCTGAAGTGCGGCTGTTGACGGAAAAGCTCATCAGCCGCCGTGACCAAATGATCCAGGACTTGCGGCTGACCGGGGAAATCCCCCTGCTCCGGCCCGCCGGGCCGCAGCGGGATTTTGATTACCGCCCGCAAACCGGGGGGACCATGACCGCCGTGCTGCCCGATGGAACGCGGGTGGCCGCGCGGGTGACGGACCAATACATCGAACACGGTCGCATCGTCACGCCGGTCAAGCTGCCCTAGCGCTCAATCTGCGGTGGCCGGTGGTCGCACCGGGCGCAACAGCCACAACGCCACCAGCACCAGCGCCAGGGCGGGCAGCGTCATGGACCACGGGACGTAGGTCGCATCCTCCAGGCCGAAACGCGTCGTCAACGCGTGGGAGCGCGCCAACGTCACCGCCAGTCCGTTGTTCAATGCATGAATGATCATGCTGCAAAACAGCGAGCCTGTTTTCAGCACGATGTAGCCCAGGAGCAGGCCGAGGCAGAACGTCGGCAGCAGCCGGTAAATCGAAGCGTGCGCGACGGCAAACAAAAGTGAGGAAATCAGCAGCGCCGGCCACGGGCCCAGCCGCCGCAGGCCGGAGAGGATCAGGCCGCGGAACAGCAACTCCTCGCAACACGCCGGCGTTATCGCCATTACCAGCCACAACAGCCACAGCGGCGACTGGCTGTTCTCCAGCAGCACGATTTTCTCCAGCGCCTTGACGAGCGACTCGGGAGGCGGCAAGAGGCGCAACACCAGTCCGCCGACCGCCGCCCAGCCTGATACGCCAATCAAAATTGCAGCCAGCACGCCGCGCCATGGCGGCCGGCGCAAGGACAACGTCGCGCGCGGGGAAAACTTCATCAGCACCACGAGCGCCGCCACCGGCAGCAGGAAGAACGCGCCCTGGGTCGTCAGCACGGCGGTGATGACGCTGGCGTGCGCCAGCAGCAGGCTGCCGTAATAGGCGAGCACCATGGCGCCCGCGAACGTGGCCAGCGCCAGTGAGGGCGTCGGCGTGGCGCGGGATTGGTTTTCCGGGCGCAACAGGACGCCAATCGTTCCGCGGCCGCCCAGCAGAATCTGTTCACGCCCGAAGGTGCGGGCGGCGAACGCAATCGCCAGGGCGGCGTAAAGCAGGGAGGACAACACGGCGAGGAACAGCGTGTCGGCGCGGGCTTCGCCGAGGAAAAGCGCCTTCGTCAGCAGCGAAAGGTTCACCAGCGGCACAAAAGCGGTCCAGGCATTCAGACTGACGCCCGGCATCAGCACGGCGCCCATCGGCATCATGAGCAGCGTCAGGCTGGCGCCCAGGAAATTGCCTGCGTCCTTGGCGTCGCGGGCCAGCATCGCCACCGCGAGAAAGAACGAAGTGATGGTGAACGTGGCCGGCAGCAGCAGCGCAAACGCCAGCAGCACGGTGCCGGGCTGCAGGTTCAACAAGCTCAGCGAAGTGCCGGCGGCGGCGCGCGCAATGGTGGCCGCGATGCTCGCAGCGTTGGCCAGCGCGGCGAGCAGGCTGATGCACCAAACAGTCAGGAATTTGCCCGCCACGATTTCGAGATTTTGCACGGGCGCGCACAGCAAGGTCTGCATCGTCGCGCGATCCTTTTCACCCGCGGTCAGGTCGATGGACGCATACATGGCGCCCGTGGCGGAGAGAAGAATGATGACGAACGGCAGCAGCAAACCGATTTTTTCACCGGTCTGCCGTTTCAGCGGCGCGAGGTTCAAGGAGCGAATCTCCACGCCGGTGGCGAAACCTTCGCTCAAACCATGCGCCTGCACCCGTTCGCGCACCAAGTGACGGCGGTAGGCGCCCAAGGCGTCGCGCAGCCGGTCGCGGGCCGCTTCGGAGCCCGGGCGCACCGAATCGTAGCAGATGGCAACGCGCCCCAAACTTTCGTCGGTCACCGCGCGCTGGAAACCAGGCCAGGCAATCACAACGGCATCCAGCTTGCCGCCGAGCACGGCCGCCCGGGCGGTGTCCCACAGTTCCTTTTGCTGGCGACTGGCCGGCAGATTGGGGCCGAGCTGGGCCCGCTCCCGGCCGTCATCGTTGGTGCCATCTGGCGGCGGCAAATAACTTCCCGTGGCGAATCCCTCGCGAATGGCCGCGGTGGCGCCCGCCCAGTTGGTGACGCTGAGATGATTGGTGGCGTTCAGCCAGGCGATTAGTGCCGCCGGCGCTTCGCCCCAAACCCCCACCCGCGAAACACGCTCTTCCTGGGCCGCCTCCTGCGACGCTTGAATTTTGCTCAGGCCCAGAATCATCAGCGGATACAGCAGAATGGGCAGGCCGATGACGACGAACAGCGTCAGCCGGTCACGCAACGCCTCGGTGAGTTCCTTGCGGAAAATCGTCCAGATGATTTGCGGGCGCATGGTCACGAGGCGGCGGGAAGGGCGGGTGCTGCGCTGTTGCGCAGGCGAAACATGAACGCGTCGGTGAGGTTGGCGCAGCCGGTCCGGCCGAGGAGTTCCTCCAGCCGGCCGTGGTCGGTGATGCGGCCGGCGTTGAGGAACAGGATGCGATCACACAAACGCTCCGCTTCGCCCATGATGTGCGTGGAAAACAGCACCGCGCAGCCGGCGGCGCGTTTGCGGCGGATGGCCTCCACAATGAACTCGCCGCTCACGATGTCGAGCGCGGCTGTGGGCTCGTCGAGGATGAGCACGTCGGGTTCGTGCAGAAAGGCGCGCGCGATGTTGGCCCGTTGCTTTTGGCCGGAGGACAATGTGCGGCACGGGCGATCGGCAAAGCCGGCCATTTCGAGCTCTTCAATCTGCCGGTCGATGCGCGGCTCGAGTTCCGCCGCCGGGATCCCATAAAGCCGGCCAAAATAACGCAGCACTTCGCGCGGCGAGAGCCGCTGGTAAAGCTGGGTGTCGCCCGAGAGAAAGCCGATGCGCTGCTTGGCGGCCAGCGTCTGCTGGTGCAAATCCGTTCCATTGACCAGCACGCGCCCGCCACTCGGCGTCAGAATGCCGGCGAGCATCCGGAGCGTGGTGGTTTTCCCGGCCCCGTTCGGCCCCAGCAGGCCCACCACTTCCCCGGCGCCGACGCTGAAGCTGACGCCCGCAACGGCAGTGATTCCGTCAAAGTGCTTCACCAAATCTTGAGCCGTGAGAACGTCAGGTTCGAGCATGAGCTTGTGGCGTGGCCATTAAACCGTCCGGACGGCGGGCGTCACGCAAAACTTTCAGCCCGGCCGCCGGCGCGGACCGGGCGAACCTACACTTGATGGCGCGTTTGCGGAAGCGAGCGGGCCAAAAGAAAAAGCCCGCCGGAACGGGCTCGGGCGGGCATTCGCGTGCGGCCAACGGTTCAACCAATGGCGGCCGTGTATTCCTCGTCGGTTTTCAGGTCCAGCCCCATCAGCACGAAGTCGTGCGTCTGGCGGGTCATGTCGATGACGTAATCGGGCAGGCTGTAGAGCTTGCGGAAGCCGAGGGTTTCGAGCGAATGCAGCGCGATGGTGCGTTCGCCGTTCAACTCCGCCTCCAGTTTCCAGAGCCCCAAATAGCGGGCGGCCGTGACGATTTCCTCGAGCAACAGCCGCGAAACGTCCCGGCCGCGATAGTTGGGGTGGGTCAACAGCGTGATCCGGCCGATGTGCCGCCGCCAGCCGCCCTGGCGTTGGTGCAGATTCACCCAGCCGATCATCTTTGGGCCATGCCACATCACCAGCGTCAGGTCCTGGTCGAAGTCGAGCCTGGTGCAGGCATCGGTGAAGAACTTCTTGTCGGTGACGGGGCGTTCGATGAAGAGGCGCTCGGGCTCCGGAACGGCGTAAAAGAATTTTTGCAGCGCGTTGGCGTCGCGTTTGGACAACGGCCGGATGCACACCTCCGTGCCATCCTTCAGCCGGGCCTTGACCGGAAATTTTTCCAGGGCGTAATCGAGTGACATAACATTCCTTTCCCGCGGGCTCCTGCCCACGCCGTCATTCTGACAGGGCGTGACGCGGCCTCTGCCCCGAAATTGCCCAAGACGCACCAAGAATTGTTCCCTGCCGCGCGGCGCCGGCGGATTCGACACCCGGTCCCGCTAGCCGTAACCGGGCGGCGGCCAGCATTTCGGCATTGACCCATCCGGCCAGTGCCGCCATTTCAACGGCCATGAAATCGGCCTACGAACTGGCAATGGAGCGCCTGCAAAAGCAGGCGCCAACGGTCAAACTCAGCGCGGCACAAAAGGCGGCCATTGCCGAACTGGAGTCGCAATTTGCCGCCCGCAGCGCGCAACGGGAAATTGGGTTAAAGGATGAAATCACGCGGGCCGAGAGCCAGGGTGATGCAGAGGAGGCCGCCAAATTGCGTGAACAGCTTGCCCGCGAGAAGCAGAAGTTGCAGGCCGAATTGGAGGAGAAAAAGGAACGCGTCCGCCAGGGCCGGCTCGACGATTGAAGTCCGTCTTTCAGCCGGCCCCCTGCGGGAGACCGCGTTGCCACAAGTCAAAGTGGTAAAGCGCCACTGCCACCAACGCGTGACGGATTTTGCCGGTGGCGATGAGGCGGGGGATGTCCGCGGCCGGCACCAGGCGCGTGACCAGGTCCTCACTGTGGTCCCATTCCACCGGATGCGTGAGGCGGCTGTTTTCGACCAGCACGGTGTAGCACGTGTTGCTCATGATGGCTGGATTGGGAAAGATTTCGCCAATGATGCGGGCATCGGTGCCGGTGTAGCCCGTTTCCTCGCGCAGCTCGCGTTCGCCGGCGGCCACGGGCGAGGTCTCGTGCGGATCCATCATGCCGCCCGGAATCTCCAGCTCCACGGTGTTCGAGCCGTGGCGGTATTGCTCCACCATGACCAGTTCCCGGTCAGGGGTCACGGCCACCACATTCACCCAGTTGACGGCATCAATGACGAAGAAGTCGTGTTCCCTGCCGGTGCGGGGCGACTGCTTGCGGTCGGACCGGATGGTGAAGATGCGAAAATCGCCGACGGGCTTGGTGCCGAGTTTGGGCCAGGGCTTGATCATGGGTGAATGGGTTTGGGGCCACCGCGATGCGCGGGCCGCGCCCTCATGGTGCGCTGCTGGCCGCCGCCGTAAATCGCAAATTCAAAAACCCCGTTCCTTGGCCGCCCAGCCTTCGCGCATCAATTGGAGCAGATGCGTCAGGGCTTGCTCATAGGTGCGGCCTTTTTGGACAGCCAGTTGGTGGGCGCGCTTGTCGAGTTGCGCGGCCATTGCGGCGGATTTTTCGGCCGGACAACCCATTGCGGTGAGCAATTGCGCCAGTTGTTCCAGGTCCATGAAAGAAAGGCGCGGGTGAGCTGCCCCACCCGCGCCGGGAAAGGCCGCTTATTGGGCCGGCTGGGCCGGGACGATTTTCACGCTCGTGACTTCCACGCGCATCGACGGTTTGCTGCGTTCGCCCATGCCGCCGGCACCGCACGGGATGTTGGCGATTTTCTCCAGGACGTCGTCGCCCTGCGTCAACTTGCCGAAGGCCGTGTATTGCCGGTCGAGGAACGAGGCATCGCCGTGGACGATGAAAAACTGGCTGCCGGCGGAATTCGGATCCTGGGAACGCGCCATCGAGATGACGCCGCGCTGGTGCGAACGGTCGTTGAACTCCGCCTTCACCTTGTGCCCGGGTCCGCCCGTGCCCCAAAGATGTTCCTTGCTCGGATCCTTCGTCAACGGGTCGCCGCCCTGGATCATGAAACCCTTGATGATCCGGTGAAAACAGGTGCCGTCGTAAAAGCCCTGCTGCGCGAGCGTTTTGAAGTTTTCGACCGTTTTCGGGGCGACGTCCGGCCAGAACTCGATGACCATGTCGCCCGCCGTGGTGCTGATGATGGCTACTTCACTCATGATGGATTTCGGGGTTGGTGATTATTTGATGCTGTCGGCCGGAACAATCTTGATGCTTTCGACTGCTATACGCGTCTGCGGCTTGCTTGGCTCGCCCTGCGGGCTCATGCCGACGGGGATTTTTTCGATCTTTGCCAGAGTGTCTTCACCTTTGATGACCTTGCCAAAGGCAGTGTAGCGACCGTCGAGCGAAGTCGCCGGTCCAAAGCAAATGAAGAACTGTGACCCTGCGGTGTTGGCGAACTCCGCACGGGGCATTGCGCCGGTGCGCTCCAGCGGGTCTCCATTGCGCGCCATGGAGAGGACACCGCGGACGTGTTTGCGGTCGTTGAATTCAGCGGGGATCTTGTAGCCGGGGTCGCCGGTGCCGTATTCGGATTCTTTCGACGGATCCTTGGTTTTGGGATCGCCTAGCTGGACCATGAAGCCCGGGATCATCCGGTGCGACGCGGTGCCATCGTAAAAGCCCTTCTTCGCGAGCTTCTTGAAATTTTCCACAGTCTTTGGGGCAACATCGCTCCAGAATTCGACGACCATTTCCCCCTCGCTCGTCTTGATGACCGCCACTTCATTTGTCGAAGGTTTGACCGCTTCCTTCGATTCAGTCGTGGCTTCCGCCTTCTTCTCTTCCTTCTTGGCATCCTCGGCGCGGGCCAAGGTCAGCCCCAGCGTGAGGCTCAACGTGCAAATCATCCACAGATTTTTCATAGGGGCGAAAAACTTCCACATCAACCCTCCAAAGTCACGCCTGGAATGGCTGGCGGCTTGCCACTGCTGGATTTCGTCGCTACAACGGCTGGGCGCGCCGCGCCACTTCCCGCCATGAAAAAAATCAAGCGCATCGGCATCTTAACCTCCGGCGGCGACGCCCCCGGACTCAATGCAACCATCCGCGGCGTGGGCAAGGCCTGCCTCGGGCGCTACGGCATCGAGGTCATCGGCATTCGCGACGGCTTTCTGGGCTTGATCGAGAACCACACCCTGCGCCTGGACAAGGCCACGTTGGCGGGCATTCTCACCGTCGGCGGCACCATTCTGGGCACCAGCCGCATCAAGCCGCACCGGATGGAGGTGAAAGGCAAAATCCGCGACCTGCGCGACACCATCGTCGCGAACTATCACCGCAACCGGCTCGATGCGCTGGTTTGCATCGGCGGCGGCGGCACGCAGAAGAACGCCCTGCGCCTCGTCGAAAAGGGCCTCAATGTCATCACCCTGCCCAAGACCATCGACAACGACGTGGCGCTGACGGACACCAGCTTTGGTTTTGACACCGCGCTCACCATCGCCACGGAGGCGGTGGACCGGTTGCACAGCACAGCCCACAGCCATCACCGCATCATTGTGGCCGAAATCATGGGGCATCGGGCTGGCTGGCTGGCGTTGGGTGCCGGCATCGCCGGCGGCGCGGATGTCATTTTGATACCGGAAATCCCCTACGACGTGCAGCAGATTGCGAAAGCCATCCGCCGCCGCAGCGAACACGGCACCAATTTCAGCATCGTGGCCGTGGCGGAAGGCGCCTTGTCGCAGGAAAACGCCGCGTTGTTCAAGGCGGCCAAAAAACGCAAGGAAGCCGCGCGGTCGGCTTCCGCCAAAGCCAGGGCCAAGGCGGACCTGGCGGAATTGGACCGCGCCCACGCCGGCAACACGTTGCGGCTGGCGCATCAACTGGAAGAACTCACCGGCTTGGAGTCCCGCCTGTCGATTCTGGGTTACGTGCAACGGGGCGGAACACCATCGCCGGCCGACCGGCTCCTGGCCACGCGTTTGGGCACCGCCTGTGCGGAGTTGATCCATCAACGGGTGTTTGGCGTGATGGTGGCGGCCCGCGGCGACGGCTGGCATCCCGTGCCGATTCGCGACGTGGCGGGCAATCGCAAGGAAGTGCCGCGCGATCACCAATGGGTGCAGGCCGCCCGGGCCGTGGGAACATGCCTGGGGGATTGATGCTGTGCGCTCGACTTGCCGGCGCACGCCGGATTAGCCTTTGTCCATGAATTTCCTGGTCACCGGCGGGGCTGGCTTCATCGGTTCACACGTGTGTGAACGGCTGCTCCAGGACGGCCACGCGGTCTGGGCGTTCGACGACCTCAATCCGTTTTACGATCCGGCCCTCAAGCGCGCCAACATCCGCGACCTTCAATCACTCGCGAAACCCTTCGAGTTTGTCCAAGGCGACATTACCGACCGGGCCGCACTGGACGAATTATTTGCCAGCGTGCGGTTTGATCAGATGATTCATCTGGCGGCGCGGGCGGGCGTGCGGCCCAGCCTGCTGGAGCCGGCGCTTTACCAGCGCGTCAACGTCGAAGGCACGGTGAACCTGCTCGAAGCCGCGCGCCAGAACGGCGTGAAGAAGGTGACGCTGGCGTCGTCTTCCTCCGTTTACGGCGTGAATGCAAAGGTGCCGTTCAGCGAAAGCGATCCGATTTTCACCGCCATTTCGCCTTACGCGGCCAGCAAGCTGGCGTGCGAGGCGCTGGGCCATGTGTATCACCACGTTTACGGGCTGGATGTGGCCATGCTGCGGTTTTTCACGGTGTATGGTCCGCGGCAACGGCCGGATCTGGCCATCCGCAAGTTTGCCACGCTGATGGCGGCGGGCAAGCCCATCGAAATGTTTGGGGACGGCTCGACGGCCCGGGATTACACCCACATCGATGACATTGTGGCTGGAGTTGTGGCTTGCACGACCCGGGATTTTGGTTACGAAATCTTCAACCTCGGCGAATCCCAGACGGTGACCCTGGCGCGTTTGATCGAGTTGCTGGAGCAGGCCTTGGGCGTCAAGGCGGTGGTGCAGCGCAAGCCGGTGCAGCCCGGCGACGTGCCGATCACCTACGCCAATGTGGACAAGGCCCGGGCGAAACTGGGCTACCAACCGCGGGTAAAGATTGACCAGGGCATCCCGCGGTTTGTTGAATGGCTGCGGCTGCGGGCCGAAGGAACGAACTAACATGCAAGACGCGCAGAAGTATCAACGTCCGACCTTTGACGAGGCCCTCCACGAGTGGCAGAAAGTTCTCACCGGCAGCGGATTGCCCGCGGAATGCGAGTGGATTCTCGATGAAAACCTGATCTTCGAGAAGGATCCGGCGGCTCCCTCCGGCCTGCGGCTGGCGTATCAAACCCGGTTCACCCCCCGCCCCAAGGAGCTGAGCGAGGTGACCTACGAGTTCTTCAGCGATTTTGAGGCGCGGATGGTGTTTTATCGCGTCGGCACGGCGCACGGCAAATCGGTCTGCCTGCTGTTGTGCGACCCGGTTTTCGAGACGCGCGGCCCGGCGGAAGGCTTTCTGCGGCGCGACGACTGGCTGATGTCCTTCCATCCCGGTGCCCAGCAGGAAATCGAGGAGGTGACCGACGTGCAGCGTTGGAAGAACCGCCTCGTCGGCGGCCGGCCGCTGGCCGATGTGGATTTTTGCCTGCCGCTCACGATCGTGCGCGAGCTGGAGGCCCACGGCCGCGTGTTGTCGCCGTATGAGCGATTTGGCGTCAAAATGATCGAAGCCTGGAAGCGCTGGCAGCGCTCGTCCGAGCCTTAACCGCCGGAGCGTCGCCGGCGGTGGACCGCCCGGCCGTTGCCCGGGTGCCGGCCGGCCGGAGGCGACGTTTCGCCATCAATCCATGACCAGCACTGAAAAACTTTTGCGCGCCCTGGTGGCGTTGCCCAGCGTCAACCCGGCATTCCTGCCGGCGGGCCACAAACGTGCCAACGAACAAAGCATCGCTGAATTCCTCGCGACGGTCGGCGCGCGCGCCGGATTGGAAGTGGAGTTGCAGCCGGTGCAGCCCGGACGGCCCAATCTCATCGCCCGCCTGACCCCGCGCGGCACGCCGCGGCAACGCGTTTTGCTCGCGCCGCATTTGGACACGGTCAACGGCACGGATGAACAGTTCACACCCGTCACCAAACACGGCCGCCTGCACGGCCGCGGCGCCTGCGACACCAAAGGTTCCGTGGCCGCCATGTTTTCGGCCATGTGCGAACTGGCCCACGGCGACCGGCGGCCGGCCGAGACGGAAATTGTGTTCGCCGGTTTGGTGGATGAAGAGAACGCCCAGGCCGGCTCGCGCGCCCTGGTGGCGACCGGGTTCAAGGCGGATCTGGCCATAGTCGGTGAGCCCACGAAGCTTGCCGTGTTCACGGCGCACAAAGGGAACATCTGGATTCGCGTGGAAGCGAAGGGCAAGGCCGCCCACGGCGCCACGCCGCAGCTCGGCAAAAACGCCATTCATGCCATCGCGCACGCGGTGGAAGTGTTTGAAACCACTTACCGCGCGCAACTGGCCCGGCGCAAACACCCGCTCCTCGGCTCGCCAACGTCCAACGTCGGCGTGGTGACCGGTGGATCGCAGGCGAACATCGTGCCGGACCACTGTTTCATCGACATTGACCGGCGCACTTTGCCCGGTGAAACCGAGGCAGTCGTGCGGCGGGAGATTGCGGACCTGCTCAAGCAACACAAGCTGAAGGCGACGTTCAACTTCCTTAAAACCGCGCCCTGTCCGCCCATGGAAACCGACGTCCGCCTGCCGTTGGTGCAGCAGTTCTTGCGCAGCGCGGGGCAGTCCAAACCGCAGGGCGCGCAATATTTCTGCGACGCCGCCGTGTTGTCCGAAGCAGGCATCCCCAGCGTGGTGTTCGGTCCGGGTGACATTGCCCAGGCCCACACCACGGATGAGTGGCTTGAACTGGAACAGCTTGAACGTGGGCGCCGGATGCTGGTCGAATTCCTGCATTCACTGCCATGAAATCGCCAGTTCTCACGCTCGCAGGCCGCTTCGCATGAGCATTATCTCCGTTTTGGCTCCATCCATCGCCGCGTTGCCCTGTCAACCATGAGTGACGACGCCCACGACAAGGCTTTTTTTCGCCAGAGCGGCTGGCTGATGATTTCCGGCATCATGAGTGGAATCCTCATGATGGGGGTGCACTTGCTGTCCAAGAAAATTCCCACGGCCGAATATGGCACCGTGGTTAAAATGCTGGCCGTGACCATCATCATTCCGACGATGCCGTTGCAGATGGTGTTTGCCCGGGAAACGGCTGCGGCTTTGGCGTTGGGAAAGAATCGTCCGTTGGCGGGGTTAATCCAAAAAACCGTATTGATCATGTCCGGACTATGGTTGATGGCCGCGCTGGTGGGGCTGGCCTTCCAGCAGTCCATTCTCATGCATTGGAACGTTGCCCAAGCGTCCGCTCTTTGGCTGTTGATGTTGGTCGTATGGGCGTCGCTCGTGGCGCCGGTGTTCATGGGCACGCTTCAAGGGGCACAGAATTTTCCCTGGCTGGGCGGGGTCATGATTCTCAATGGTGGAGTTCGACTGGCTGGGGCGGCATTGTTGGTGTTTTGCTTCACGGGCACGGCGGCGGGCGTCATGACCGGCGTGTTGGCCGGCGTCGGGGCATCCGTTCTGCTCGGAGTGTGGCAAACGCGCCGGCTCTGGGCCGCGACCGCCGAAGCTTTTGCCTGGCGGCCGTTGCTGAAACAGGCGATTCCCTTGCTGATCGGCTTCTCGGCCTATCAATTTCTCTTTTCGGCGGACACGATCTTTGTGGGCGGCTTCTTTTCCGGCGATGAAACGGGCTATTACGGCGCGGCCGGCACGCTGGCGCGGGCGTTGATTTGGTTGGTGGCGCCGCTGGCCACGGTGATGTTTCCCAAACTCGTGCAAAGCACGGCTAAGGCGCAAAGGAACAATTTGCTGGGGCTTACGTTGCTCGGCACGGCGATTCTGGGTCTGGGTGGTGCACTGGGCTTGGTGCTCGTCGGCCCTTTGGTGGTGAAAATGGTTTTTACCAGTAACTACGTTGCCGCCGTAACGCGAATCATCCCGTGGTATGCAGGCGCCATGATTCCGCTGTCTCTCGCCAATGTTCTTGTCAATAATTTGCTGGCAAGGTCGGACTTTCGGGTGGTTCCGTGGCTGGCCTTGCTGGCGATTGGTTACACGATCGTTCTCAATGCATGGCACCCCAGTCTCACCGCAGTGCTCCAATGCATGGCTGGCTTTAACGCGATAACGTTCCTGATTTGCTCGCTTTACACTTGGGGGCCGCTGGCTAAAAAGTATCAAATTTCGCTCGCTCAGCTGCCTTTGGCCGAGTGATTTTGATGGATTGCATCCTGCCCCATGACCCGGTGCGGAGCGCGGAGCTTCTTGTAGATCCAAATCTCCAACGGCCGCAACGGCCGCACCCAGCGATAGCAGCGTGAATAGATCAACCACAGCCGGACTACAGACAAAAACATTGTCAATGAGACTCGGAACAGTGATGCGGTTACTTTGGAACCGATTTTGTCCGTCCACTCAATCGGCACTTCCAAAACTTTCAACCGTGCGCGTTTCATTGCGACCAGCAAGTTAACGTCGAACGCTAAGTCGGCGATGGCGAGGTTGGAATGAATCGCCTCAATCGCTGCCCGGCGCGCTACTTTGGCGGGGCATTGGGTGTCCTTGATGTGCATCCAGAACAGGGTTTCCACCACCAAATGAAAGCAGCGGCTGGTGAAGCGACGCAGCAACGGTTGCGCCTGATGCAGCACGGCGCCGGGCAGCCAGCGCGAGCCAATCACGCAATCCGCCTGGTCGATCATTTGGACGAGCTTGTGGAAGGATCGGGGTGGGGTGGCGCCATCCGCGTCCACATAGCCAATGACATCCGCCAGCGGCGCGAGTTTGAGCCCTTCGATCAGGGCGCCGCCCTTGCCGATCGGGTCCGGATGGTTCTCCCACTTGATGGCCGGGTGGTCGGCCGCGACGCGTTGCACGACGTCGAGGGTGTTGTCGCGGCAACCGTTAAGCACGACGACGATCTGGAATTTGCCCTGGTAGTTCGCCTCGAAATAACCCGCGATTTCGCGGAGGACCGGTTCAATGCGGTCCGCCTCGTTATAGGCGGGAATCAACAACAACAGACTGGGTTCGGGCACGCCGTGGATTTAGCAGGGCGGCAGACGTTTGTCTAATTCAGCCTGCGGCTTTGCCCTTCAATTCGCTGGCCAAGGGCGTTGGGGTGGGTCATGTTTAGCACATCAGGTCACAGGCTGGCATTTCGGCGGAACTAATTTCCGTGAGCGCCGTCTAATGTTTTAACACGTGATCATCCGAGGCTTATGAGCGAAATCCAACTCGTCACTTCCTCGTTGGAACGGGCTTCCCGCCGTCTCCGTCTCAATCGCGCCCTGCGCGGCCTCTGGCTTGGGCTGCTGGCAGGCGCCGGTCTCTGGCTGCTGGCCCTGGCAGTTTACAAAGTGGCACCGATTCCCGCCCAAGTATTGAACCTCGCCGCTTTTTGTGGGGCGGCTTGTGCGGTTGGCGGGTTTCTGTTCGGCGGCTGGCGCAAACCCACCCTCGCTGCCACCGCGCGCTGGGTGGACGTGCAGCAAAACCTCAAGGAGCGCATGAGCACCGCGCTGGAAGTGGCCAATGCTCCGTCCGATCCGCTCTGGCGCGAACTGGTCGTGCACGATGCCGCCAGCCACGCCAAGGAAATTGATCCGCGTTCACTCGTGCCGTTCCGCCTGACGCGCGCGGCGCACTGGGCGGTCCTGTTGCTGGCCGTCGCCTTCGGCGTCGGTTTCATTCCCGAATACCGCACGCAGTCCTTCAAAAAACGCGAGGCGGACAAGGCGGTCATCAAGGATGTGGGACACGGCATGGCCGAAGTGACGCGCCACGAACTGGCGGCCCGTCCGCCAGCAGCCGAACCTGTTCGCCAATCTTTGGAAAAAGTGGCCGCGCTCGGCGACGCCTTTCAGAAAGCGGAGCTGACCCGCGCAGAGGCGTTGAAGGATCTCGCCAGCGTGCAGGATAAAATCAAGGATCAGCTCAAGGAACTCGGCAAGGAGCCGGCCATGAAACGCCTCGATCAGGCCATGCGCGCCAGCGGACCGAATCAGCCTTCCGGCGCGGACCTGCAGAAGCAGATGGAAGCATTGCAAAAGCAACTCGGCACTGACAAGCCGGACCCTGAGAAAACGCAGCAGTTGAAGGACAAGCTGGAGAAACTCCAGGACGCCGCACGCGCCATGGCCGACAAGGGCAACGCCGGCAATGAAGCGGCGCGCAAGGAGCTTTCCGAATCGCTCGCCGCCCTTTCGCGCGAAGCCGCCGAAATGGGCTTGAACCTGCCAGACCTCGAGCAGGCCATCAACGCGCTTGCGGCCAGCGACACCGACAAGTTCTTGAAGAACCTCGACGCCTCGCTTTCAGACCTGGACAAGCTTAACAGCCTCGCGAAGCAGATGCAGCAGCTCAGCCAGCAGATGGAAAAGCTCGGCAAAAACCTTGCCGAACAGCTCGACAAAGGTCAGGCCGACCTCGCCCAAGCCACACTCGAGAAGATGATTCAGCAGGTTCAAAAATCCGGCCTGTCGCCGGAGCAGATGCAAAAGCTGCTCGACGAGGTGTCCAAGGCGGTGAACCCCGCCAAACCCTACGGCCAGTGCTCGCAGCACCTTTCTGATGCGGCCAAACAAATGCAGGCCGGCGACCAGGCGGGCGCAGCCAAATCACTCGCCGCCGCCGCGAAGGAGCTGGAAAACCTGATGCAGCAATTCGGCGACGCGCAGTCGCTCGCGGCCACGATGGAAGCACTCAAGAACGCCTCGATGTGCGTCGGTTCCGGCCAATGCTGGAGCCTCTGCCGCAAACCGGGCTTCAAGCCGGGCGGGCGTCCCGGTCGCGCCGGAGTGGGCACCTGGGCGGACGACGACAACGGCTGGCTCAACGACGTGCCGATGAGCGACCAGCTCGTGGACAATTCCGGCGTGCAGCGGCCCGACATGGACCCACGCGGCCTGAGCGAGCGTGACCCCTCGCTGAATCCCGCCCTCACGCCAACGAAAGTGAAAGGCCAGTTCTCGCCCGGCGACCGCATGCCGAGCATCACGCTCCCCGGTGTCAGCATCAAAGGCACGAGCCGGATTCAATTCGAGGAAGCCGCGACTGCCGCGCAATCCGACGCCGACAGCGCGCTCAGCCAGGACAAGGTTCCCCGCGCCTATCAAGGCCCGGTCAAAGACTACTTCGACGACCTCAAGAAATAGTTTCGAACTGAGCAACCAAACGTGAATTGGCCACAGAGGCACCGAGGCACGGAGGGGGAAAGTTTGTGGCTTTCCTCTCTGCGACTCTGTGCCTCTGTGGCTAACCCATCCTGATTTCCAAATTCAACCCTATGAGCACCGAAGCCCAAATCGCCCAATTCCGCCAAACCTACTCTGCCCTCCGCGCCGAGATCGGCAAGGTTCTCGTCGGTCAGGACGCCATCGTGGACAGCACGCTCATCGCCCTGTTCGGCGGCGGGCATGTGCTGCTCGAAGGCGTGCCCGGCCTCGGCAAGACGCTCCTCGTCCGGACGCTTGGCGAAGTGCTCGACCTCAGCTTCAGCCGCATCCAGTTCACGCCCGACCTGATGCCTGCCGACATCCTCGGCACCAACCTCGTCATGGAAACGCCCAACGGCCGGCGCGAATTCCAGTTCCAGCGTGGCCCCATTTTCGCCCACCTCGTCCTGGCCGACGAAATCAACCGCGCCACGCCCAAGACGCAATCGGCCATGCTCGAAGCCATGCAGGAAAAGCAGGTCACCGCCGGCGGCGAACTCCGCAAGCTGGTCGAACCCTTCTTCGTCATGGCGACGCAAAACCCGATTGACCAGGAAGGCACCTACCCGCTGCCCGAGGCGCAACTCGACCGCTTCTTCTTCAAGCTCCTCGTCGGTTACCCGACGCACGCCGAGTTGTCCGAAGTCATGGCTCGCACCACCACCGGACACAAGGCCGAGACCGGCAAAGTTCTCGACCGCGACCGCCTGCTGGAACTCATGACCCTCGTTCGCGAAGTGCCCGTCGCGTCGCATGTGCAGGATTACGCCGTGCGCCTCGTGCTCGCCACGCATCCCAAGACCGCAACCGCCGTGGCCATCGCGAATCAATACCTCCGCTTCGGCAGCAGCCCGCGCGGTGCGCAAACGCTCCTGCTCGCCGGCAAGGTCCGTGCCCTTGCGAACGGCCGTTTCAACGTCAGCTTCGAGGACATCCAAGCCATCGCCCATGCCGCGTTGCGCCACCGCCTCATCCTCAACTTCGAAGCCGAAGCCGAAGGCATCACCACCGACCACGTCATCGACCAGGTCATCAAGGAAGTGCCAAAGACCGTTGAAGCCGTGAATGCCTGATTTCACCGCGGAGGCACAGAGGCGCGGAGAAATGCATTGCAACTATCATCAATTCGGTTTTTTGAACTCCGCGTCTCCGCGTCTCCGCGGTTATTAAAATGGCTCTCCTCACCCCCGAACTCCTCCGCCAGCTTGAGCAATTCCAGTTGCTCGCGGCGCGGCGTGCCAAGAGCAGCGCCAAGGGCGAGCGCCGCAGCCGCGCGCGCGGCCAGTCCGTCGAGTTCGCCGACCACCGCAATTACGTTCCCGGTGACGATTTCCGCTACCTCGACTGGAATCTCTACGGCCGCCTCGACCGCCTCTTCCTCAAGCTCTACGAGGAGGAACGCGAATTGCCCGTCCGCATTTTCCTCGACGCCAGCGAATCCATGACCTTCGGCGAGCCGCGCAAATTCGACTTCGCCCGCCAGGTCGCCGCTGCCATCGGCTACATCGCCCTCTGCGGCTTCGACCGCGTGAGCGTAAACGTCTTTCCAGGTGCGGAACGCGGAGTGCGGAGTGCGGAATTAAAACCTGCGTCCGCGAATGATAATTCCGCAGTCCGCAGTCCGCAGTCCGCACTCAACGCCCTTTCCCGTGTGCGTGGCAAAAAATCCTCTCTCCAATTCCTGCAGAACCTCTCGCGCCTCCACGCGGGTGGTGCCGCGAACTTCAACGAGTCCGTGCGCCGCGGCGCACTGGAAGCCCGCCAGGCCGGCCTGGCTGTCGTGCTCAGCGATTTTCTCGATCCCGCCGGTTACGAAGCCGGTCTGACCACGCTCCTCGGTCGCGGTTTTCAGGTGGATGTCGTCCAGATTCTCGCGCCCGAGGAACTGGAGCCCACCACCTTCGGCGACCTGCGCCTTGTGGATGCCGAAACCGGTGACGAACGGGAAGTCACGTTCGGCAAGTTCCGCCTGAAACATTACCAACAGACCGTGCAAAACTTCTGCGGCCGCCTGCGTGAGTATTGCCAGACGCGCGGCATGAACTATTTCCTGGCCTCGTCGAAAACGGACCTGAGCGACTTGTTGTTAAAGCAACTGAGGCAGGCGGAGGTGCTGGGATGAATGCGGAATTCGGAGTGCGGAGTGCGGAGTGCGGAATATCCAGAGGTGCTCGGCGCAGGCAAGCTTGAGCGGCGAAACAGGAAGCCATGAGCAACGAAAACTTAAAGTTGAGGACGAAGAAGTTCGCTCTTGCAACAATCAAATTCTTCGAGTCGTTGCCCAAGAATGAAACGTGCCGGATTTTAGGCAGACAGCTTCTGCGCTCAGGAACATCTGTTGGCGCGAACTATCGGGCGGCTTGTCGTGCGAAATCCACCGCCGACTTCATCAGCAAGATGGGAACGGTGGAGGAAGAAGCCGACGAATCCAGCTACTGGCTGGAGCTGCTGGTTGAAGATGGCAAGGTGCCCACGGCGAAGGCTGCCCCGCTGATCAAGGAATCGAACGAACTGCTGGCCATCACGGTTGCCTCCATCAACACCGCCCGCAAATCCGGAGGCCGCGAATGAAACCAATGACACGCGAAGGCGAAGCATTCCGCACTCCGCACTCCGCACTCCGCACTCAAAGATGAGTTTTCTGGCCCCCATCGCCTTCTGGTTCGCCCTGACGTTGCCCGTCGTGGTGGTGTTTTACCTGCTCAAGCGCAAGCGGCAGGTGAAGCTGATTTCCTCGACGCTGATGTGGCAAAAGTTCCTCGCTGAAACCCAGGCGAACGCGCCGTTTCAAAAGCTTCGCAACAACTGGCTGATGCTTTTCCAGCTCCTGTTGCTCGCGCTTGCGGTGCTGGCGCTCGCGCGGCCTTACTTCCTCGGCAAGGCCAAGAGCAGCGAGCTGCGCATCGTCATCCTGGATGCGTCGGCCTCGATGCAGGCCACGGACGTGGCGCCGTCGCGCTTCGAGGCGGCGCGCACGGAAGCGCTCAAGCTCGTGGATGCGCTCAAACCGGACGAGCGCATGATGGTTCTGCTCGCGGGGGCCAATGCCGTCGTCAAACAGTCGCCAACGACGGACAAGGCCACGCTGCGACGCGCGATTACGGCGTGTCAGCCCACGGATTCTCCGACGCGCCTGGCAGACGCGCTCAAAACAGCCAGTGCGTTCTCCTATGAAAAACGCGGCGAATCCGAGGAGGCCGTGGCGGAGATTCATCTCTTCAGCGACGGCGCGGCGGCAGACCTGGCGGAATTCGACAACAAGGCGCTGCCGCTGGTTTACCACAAAGTCGGCGCGCGTTCGGAAAATCTCGGCATCACCGCGCTCGACGTGCGGCCGAATCCCGACGACCCGCGTCAGCGCGCGATTTACACGAGCGTGGCCAATTTCGGGACCAACACGCTGACCACGGAACTCGAGCTCGCCTTTGACGGCACCGTGGTGGACGCGCGTTCACTCACGTTGGAATCCAACCAGACCGCGCCGCAGGTGTTCATCGCCACGCAGCCAAGCAACGGTGTATTCTCGGTGCGCCTCACGGCCAAGGACGATCTGGTCGCCGACAACTATGCGGCGGTGTTCAGCATTCTGCCGCAGCCGGCAAAGGTGCTGCTCGTCACGCGCGGGAATCGCTTCCTCGAAAAGGCCCTGCGCGCCGTGCCCAATCTGCAGCTCGCCACGGCCACCGATTCGACCGACAACGCCGCGCCGTTCGATTTCGTGATCCTCGACGGTGTCACGCCCACCGTCTGGCCCGTGGGCAATGTGCTGGCCATTCAAGTCGCCGAAACAAACTGGTTTGACGGCATCAGCCGTGTCGAATCGCCGGCGCTGGTGGACTGGCGCACGTCCCATCCGCTGCTGCGCTACGCGCCCTTTGACAACGTGGCAGTGAAGGAAAGCGGCGTGGTGAAGGCGCCAAGCTGGGCCGTGTCACTGCTCGAAGCGCCGCAAGGTTCGTTGCTCGTCGCCGGCGATCTCGGCCGGCGTCGCATCGTGTGGCTGGGCTTCGACGTGCTCGACAGCAACTGGCCGTTGCGCGTGTCGTTCCCCATCTTCATCGCGAATGCGGCGGAATGGCTGAATCCGGCCAGCGCGCACAACGCCGAGCTGCTCGTCAAAGCCGGCAACCCGTTCCGGCTCACGCTTCCCGCGCCGGTCACCAGGGCCGAAGTGCAGTTTCCCGACGGCTCCAAACGCGCGCTCGATCCGGATCCCAAGGCGACGGAACTGGTCTTTGGCGACACCGCGAAGGAAGGTGTTTATCGCCTGACCGCCGGCACGAACACGACGACCTTCTGCGTCAACCTGCTGGACGCGAACGAAAGCAATCTCAAACCGCGCGACGAACTTTCGCTCGGCAAATACACCAAGATCACCGCCAGCAAGGCGAAGCCCGCGAACACGGAGCTCTGGCGCTGGCTCGCCATCGCCGTGCTCGTCGTGCTGCTGTTCGAGTGGTGGTGGTATCACCGGAGGACGGCGTAGGGATTTATGATTTACGATTTGCGATTTACGATTGGAGCGCCGGTCTCCGACCCGGCCCGCAGTCGCGGCGTCTCGGCAGAGTGCCGCCAGTCTTCAACTTTTCAATTTCCGGCGGCCTGCCGACACGCCGCCGCGAGGCAGGCATGAACGAGCCGCCCCCAATCTCACGCAACGTGCGAATCGTCCAAGACCACACGAACTGCGAAGCCGTCTCCCTCTCCCCTTCGGAAGGGGAGAGGGTGGCGAGCGCTGCTGGTAAATTGGCTGGCGTCGTGAAAGGAGTCCTTCGCGCATGAACGAACGCAGCAACAAGAACTGCCCGAAAGACGAATTTGTGCAACGCGAAGTGGCGCAATTCTGGGGCTGGCTCGTTATTCCGCTCATCGCCGTGGTTGCGGCGCTCTTGCTGCCAGCTATTAAGCTGAAGTCCAAGCCAGTTGTCATCCTCTACTGCGCCCAGGATCAGGAATACGCCGAGCCGTTGCTGAAACAATTCGAGCAGGAGACCGGCATCCGGGTGAAGGCGCTTTACGACAACGAGGCGGTGAAGACCGTGGGGCTGGCGAATCGCCTGCTGGCGGAGCGCAATCATCCCTTGTGTGATGTTTTCTGGGGCAACGAGGAACTCCGCACCCGGCAGCTTGCGGCGCAAAATGTTTTCCGGGAGACGAACGGCTGGACGGCGTTCGGCTATCGCTCACGGCGGATTGTCATCAACACGAACTTGGTTGCATTCGCCGAACCCACCCCCAACCCCTCCCAGGAGGGGAGCAATGATGGAGCGCGCACGAACGCAAGTTCCCTTCCTGGGAGGGGGCAGGGGTGGGTTGCCCCGCGGAGCCTTTTGGATCTGACCAACGCCATCTGGCGCGACAAAGTCGCGCTGGCCTATCCGCAGTTCGGCACGACCGGCACGCACATGAACGCACTGCGCCAGCTCTGGGGCGAGGCACGCTGGCTCGCTTGGTGCCGGGGCTTGGTGGCGAACGGCACCAAACTCGTCGATGGCAATTCCGTGGTTGTGAAACTCGTCGGGCGCGGGGAGGCAGCCATCGGGTTGTCGGACTCGGATGACATTTTGGCCGGTCAGCGCGAGGGCTTGCCGGTGGCGATGCTGCCGTTGGGACCGGAGTCGCTGCTCATTCCCAATACTGTCGGCGTGATTCGGGGCGCCCCCCACGCGGCCGCGGCGGAAAAGCTCAGGCAATTTCTGCAACGCCGCGACGTGGTGGAAAAACTCGTCGCCGCGCATGCGCTCGAGTCCGTGGAATCCCCGGTGGACCGCGCCGCCCGCGACGGACTTCTGCAACCCGACTGGCCCGTCATTCTGCGTGATTTGGATACGACCACCAAGCAGCTCAACGAGGAGTTCCTGAAATGAACGGGAGTCAAAAGAGTGTAAATGCCCGCCCTCACCCCGGCCCTCTCCCCCAGGAGAGGGAGAAACTCTCGCCGGTTATTTTTAAAACTGATGCGTATGGCACGCTCGACCGTCTTGATGCAAAACACGAAGAGGTGGGGATAAAAGCTGGGCTGTCGGACTTCCCAAGTGCCGCGACACGTCACCTCCTCTCCCCGGGGGAGAGGGCTGGGGTGAGGGCGGGCGTCGAACTAATTTCATGAACTGGCTCCTGCTCCAGAACAGCTTGCTGGTCAGCGCGGTCACCACGCTGCTGGCGATGGGGTTTGGCCTGCTGGCGGCGTTGTGGCTGGCCGCGGCGCCGGCCCGCGGTCGGGCAATCGGACTGGCAGCAGCGGTAGTGGCGCTGGCCATGCCGCCATTCCTGGTGACCAACAGCTGGCTCGACTGGCTCGGGGTGGCCGGCGTGTTGCATCGCTGGCTGCCGGTGAACATTTTCTCGCTGCCCGGCGCCGTGTGGATTCTGGCGCTGCTGCTCTGGCCCATAACGGCACTGGCGGTCTGGAGCCGGTGGGAGCGGCTTGAACCGGAACTGCTCGAAGTGGAACCCGCCTTGCGCGGCACGGCGCTGATCGGGCGGCTGCTGTTGCCGGCGGCGCGGACGCCGCTGCTCGTGGCGGGTGCGCTGACGTTTGTCCTCGCGCTTAATAATTTTGCCGTGCCCGCCATTTTGCAGGTGAAGGTGTTCCCCGCGCAGATGTGGATTGATTACAGCACCAATCTCGACACGCTCGGCGCCTTCAAACTCAGCCTGCCGCTGATCATCATTCCGCTCGCGGTGCTGGTGTTGTTGGCGCGGGCGGACCTGGCATGGCCTGCGCTGCGCGGCCGTTTGCCGGCGCACCTCTTTCACCGGCAGCTCGGCCGCGGCTGGCGGATGATCGCCCGCACGTTCACCCTGATCGTAGTGCTTCTGTCGGTTGGTGTGCCGCTGCTGCAACTGGCCACGGCGGCGCGCACGTGGGTGGAACTGCCCGGCGCCATTGAAGCGGGCGAGGGCGCGTTGTGGAATTCCATCTGGCTGGCCGCCGTTACGGCAACCTTGTGCGTTGGGCTCGCGCTGCTCCTCGGAGCCCCGCGCGGCGCGCGGCGCGGTGTGAGTCGGGCCCTGCTCGGCGCTCCGTTGTGGCTGCCTTTCCTGATGCCCGGTGTGTTGATTGGCGTGGCGTTGATCTGGTTGTTCAACCGGCCCGCGCTGACGTGGTTCTACGCGAGCTTCGGCATCGTGCTGGTCGCGC
The DNA here is from genome assembly GCA_035765895.1 of Verrucomicrobiia bacterium. NCBI lineage: Bacteria > Pseudomonadati > Verrucomicrobiota > Verrucomicrobiia > Verrucomicrobiia bacterium. Next base: position 80,557 of record DASTWL010000080.1, read on the forward strand.
TGGGGTTGCGTTACTTTGCCATCGGCCGGAGCGTGGCGGCGCACGCATTGCGCACGACCGATCGCGACTTGAATGATGCGGCTCGCCTGGAGGGTGCATCCCGCTGGCAAATTCTGTGGCACGTGCAATGGCCGCAAATCACTCCGCAGCTCGGTGCCGCGTGGTATGTCATCTACCTGCTGTGCCTGTGGGACGTGGAATCGCTGGTGCTGATCATGCCGCCGGGCGGCGAAACGCTCGCGCTGCGCGTGTTCAACCTGCTGCATTACGGCCACAACGCACAGGTGAACGCCCTGTGCCTGACGTTGCTCGGCGCCGCTGTGGTGCCGCTCGCGATCTGGCTGGTGGGGCGGTGGGTGCGGTTCATGGCGGACGGCGGATGGCGGATGGCAGCCTGGAAGCAGGCCGCCGGCACGTCGCTTCTGATCGCGCTGGCGTTCTTGCCCGGCTGTTCGCCGTCGGGCTCCAACAAGAGCGCACCGCTGGCGAGCAGATACTTCTCCCGCGCCATCGTCATTGCGACGCGCGGCGTGGGCGTGGGCGAGGTGAACAAGCCCCGGTCGGTGGCGGTGGATCACGATGACAACCTCTACGTCGTGGACATGACGGGCCGCGTGCAAAAGTTCTCGCCAGACGGAAAATTCCTCCTCGACTGGCAGATGCCGCAAATCACGCGCGGCAAGCCGAAGGGCATGGGCTGCGACGCCGACGGCAACATCGTGGTCGTCGAACCGCACTACAAGCGCATCAACCACTTTTCGCCCGACGGCCGGCTCGTGGCGCAATGGGGCATCTCCGGCACGAACGTCGGCCAGCTCGACATGCCGCGCTCGTTCGTGGAAAATTCGCGGCACGAAATTTTCGTCACTGAATACGGGCTCGTGGAGCGAATTCAGAAATTTAAGCTGGGCGTGAGCCTGAAGAACGCGCCCACCCTGAACTGGAATCCGCACGAGACTGACGAGCAGGCCTTGAGCGAAACGCGCCTGACGCCGGCCAAGTTCCTCGCGTGCTACGGCAAGCCGGGAACCGCGCCGGGCGAGTTCAACCGGGCCGAGGGCACCTGTCTTGACGCGGACGACAACCTCTACGTGGCGGATTCGTGCAACCACCGCATTCAAGTGCTGACGAGCGATGGCCAGTTTCTCCGTGAATTCGGCAAGCCGGGGAGCGTGCCCGGCGAACTCAGCTATCCTTACGACGTAAAAATGGACCCGCAGGGCAACCTGTTCGTATGCGAATTCGGCAACAGCCGCATCCAGGTGTTCGATAAAAACGGGCATTCGCTGGAAATCATCGGCAAAGCCGGTGCGGCGCCGGGCGAGTTTAACAATCCGTGGTCCGTTGCACTGGACTCGCACGGCAACCTTTACGTGGCCGATGCGTTGAATCACCGGGTGCAGAAGCTGGTGCGGCGAAGGGAAACATCAAACAATGAACATCAAACTCCCAACAACGAAGCCGCGCGCCGAGTCCGCGGGTTCGAGACTCGTGCGGTTCTCCCTCACCCCGGCCCTCTCCCGCTGGGAGAGGGAGAAACGTCCACCGTCACACCGCAAGGCGACACGCTGAATTTTTCGATGGAGCGATCAATTTTCTCAGTGGCACGCATTGCTGTTCCCTCTCCTTGGGGAGAGGGCCAGGGTGAGGGAGGACGTAAACAAATTGATTCCGCGCCTCCAGTTGCTTTGCTCCGCGTTTCACCATGAACTTCCATTTCACCCATCCACTGTGGTTGATCGCGCTGGCGCCCGCGCTGGCGTGGGTCGTGTGGCTGGCCGTGAAGTCCGATGTGCAGACGGCGAAGTGGCGCCGCTGGACGTCAGGCGCGTTGCGGGTGCTGGTGTTGCTCGTCATCGTGCTCGCGCTGGCCGGATTGCAATGGCTCCGTCCCATCGAAGGCATGAACGTCTTCTTCCTGCTCGACCGGTCGGACAGCGTTCCCTCGGCGCAACAGGACGCCGCGAAGGAGCAGGTGAACAAATTCGCCGCCGGCAAGGAGCGCATGGACAAGGGCGGGGTCATTGTGTTCGGCAGCGGGGCGGCCATCGAGTTTTCGCCGAACCCGATTGTGGACGTGAAGAAGATTCAAGCCGTCGTGGGCACCGAGCGCACCGATCTCGGCGCGGCCATCCGGCTCGGCACCGCGGGCTTTCCGGAAACCGGCCAGAAGCGGCTCGTGTTGATGTCCGACGGCAACGAAAACATCGGCGACGCGATGACCGCGCTGGTGGCGGCACGTTCGCTCGGCGTGACGCTCGACGTGCTGCCCGTGGGCGCGGCGCGCGTGAACGACGTTTCGGTGCAGAAGCTTGGGCTGCCGTCGAATTTGAAGAAGGGCACGTCGTTCGACGCCAAGATTTTTGTGCAGGCGGATCACCCGACGGCGGCCACCGTGCGACTTTATCGCAACGACCAGTATCTCGGCGAACAGGCAGTGCAGTTGGAGCAGGGCAAGAACCTGCTCACGTTTCCGCAGAAGCTGACCGAACCGGGCTTCTACAATTACGACGTGCGCGTGGAAGCCAAGGACGACGTGCTCCCGCAAAACAATCGTGCGTCGGCGTTCACCTTTGTGCGCGGCGAGCCGCAGTTGCTCGTCGTGTCCAGCGAACCGGACCAGGACCAGACACTCGTGAGCGCGTTGCAGTCGCTGAAAATGGAAGTGAAGCTCGTGCCGCCCGCGCAGTTTCCGTCGTCGCTGGCCGAATTGCAGGACTACGACGCAATGTTCCTGTGCAACGTTAACGCGGGTGACCTGGGCCGTGACAACCAGAAGCTCATCGAAAGCGCCGTGCGCGACTTCGGCGTCGGCCTGGTTTGCATTGGCGGCGACCAGTCGTTTGCGGCGGGCGGCTATCGCAACACACCGCTCGAAACGGTCCTGCCGGTCAGCATGGAGCTGGACAGCAAAAAAGTTCTGCCCAGCGGCGCCGTGGTGCTGGTCATGCACGGCATGGAATTTGCCAATGGCAACCAGGTGGCACGCGATTGTGCGCAGGGCGTGCTGGCCGCGCTGGCGCCGCAGGACCAGATGGGGGTGATTCTGTGGGACGGTCGCGAGCGCTGGCTCTTCGAACTGCAAAAGGTTGGCGACAAAAAGGCGCTCGCTTCGCAGATCGCGGGCATGAACCAGGGCGACATGGCGAGCTTCCAGGGCGTGCTCGAGAAATCCCACGACGCCCTCAAGAAGTGCACATCGAACCTGAAGCACATCATCATTTTCAGCGACGGTGATCCGGGGCCGCCACAGGATTCGCTGTTGCAGGCCATCGCGAACGACAAGATCACGATCAGCACCGTCCTCATCTCCGGGCATTTCCCGCCGGACACCATGATTCACATGGCCGATCTGGGCCGGGGCCGTTTCTACAACGTCACCAAGCCCGAGGAATTGCCGCAGATTTTCCTGAAGGAGACGGCGGTGATTCTGAAATCGGCCATTTACGAGGAGCCGTTCAAACCCCAGGTCCGCGCGGCGAGCGAACTCATCCGCGGCATTGGGGCGAACGAGTATCCGCCGCTGCTCGGCTACGTGGCGTCATCACCAAAGCCGCGGGCGGAAACGCCGTTGTGGACGCAGCAGGGCGACCCGTTGCTGGCGCACTGGCAATACGGTCTGGGCCGCGCGGTGGCGTTCACATCCGATGCGAAGCCACGCTGGGCGAAGTCGTGGCTGGCGTGGGAGAAGTATCGCCAATTCTGGGTGCAGGTGGCGCAATGGAGCTTGCGGCGCACCGAGAATGCCGACTTCAGCACCGACGTGTCGCTGGACAAGGGCGACGGGCTGATCAACGTCGAGGCGCTCGATGCGCAGGGCAATTACCGCAACTTCCTGAACCTGCAGGCCATCGTCGTGAGCCCGAAAGGCGAACGCGTGGTGGTGCCCGTGCGCCAGAGCGGACCGGGCCATTACGACGCGAAGTTCCCGACGAAGGAGCCGGGCGTTTACGCGGTGAACGTGGTCGAGATGGACGGCAGCAAGGTCGTGGCGCAGCAGACGGCGGGCGCGAGCATCAATTACTCGCCGGAGTTCAGCGACCCGGCGCCGAATTACAATCTGCTCCGACGCCTGGCCGAGGCGGGCGGCGGGAAGGTTCTCGACGTGCGCAACCCGGCGGACAACCCGTTTCTGCATGACCGCGCGAAAACCTTCCAGCCGCGCGACCTGTGGGAGGCGTTGCTGCAATTCGCGGTGATTTGCTTCGTGTTCGACGTGGGCTTCCGGCGCATCCAGATCGAGCGCGAAGCGTGGCAGCGGGCCGTGGCGGCGGTGAAGGGGGTGGTGCTGTTCTGGCGGCCGAAGCCGAAGGTGACGAAGCCCGACGAATCGCTTTCGGCACTGCTGGCACGCCGTGACGCCGTGCGCGCCGCCACAACCAAACCGGTCGAGGAACGGCCGGAACTGTTCCAGCCAACGCAACCGATTTCGCTGCCGCTGCCGGGGACAGAGCCGAAACCTGAGCCGGCCAAACCGGCGGCCGAACCCGCGCCATCCGGCGGTGAGCCGAAGCCGCCCGAAGGCAGCACTGCCAGCCGTTTGCTCGAAGCAAAGCGCCGGGCGCAGAAGAAGAAATAGGGCTGTCGCCGGTGAACGCCGGAGGAGTTCTGGCGGCGCTTGCGCAGGGCCGAATTGTGAGAGAGGGTTTGTCAACTCAACCTCCTTATGGCCGACCTTGGTTTCAGGCTGGAACTGCTCGCACTGGTGCTGCTGGTTGGATGCTTGATTTATCAACGGGCGAAGCGCACGGCGCGCCGGGCCGCCTTCCTTCAACAATTTCAACGGCCCGGGGTGGGTCTTGATACGGCACCGTTGCTTCCCCGGCTGGCCATGGTGCGGCGGGATTTTGCCCTGGCCGCACAGGCGCATGCGGCCGGTCTGCGCGCGCGCCACGCATGGCTGGCCGCCGCCCGGCTCCGGCTGGAACAGTTGCCGTTCTTTGGGCACCCGCCGGCCGAGTCCACGGGCCGTTCGGATTAATTTTCTTCCCCCGCAAAATCTCTTCGCTTCGTTGGTTGCATCCCGGTGAATTTGGGTTAAATAGGCGGGGTCAATTTTCCGCTGTCGTCGCATGAAAGCTGTTCTCCGGATGAGTGCCGTGGTGCTGGTGCTGGCCTGCCTGGGCGTTTGGCTGCTCACGGGCGCGCACCGCGGTTGGACCCAGACCAGCGTCACCATCATGCGCACCGATCCCGTGACGGACCTGAACTATCCCGAAACCAAAAAGCAGTTCGTGATGGGGGTGGACCTGCTGGGCGGTGGACTGTTGCTCGCGGCCGGGCTGGCCGGGGCGAGTTTTCTGGGCAAATCTTGAATCACGTAAACGAACGGATTTTAATCATGAAACACACCTTCCTCGCCATCGTTGTTTGGGGCGCGGCCGCGCTGGTCACGGCCCGGGCCGAAACGCAAACCTTCGACTTCAAGGATCCCAAGGGCGTGAACAACGCCGTGTTCAAGCTCGATGCGCCGCTGGAAGCCATCAATGGCACGGCAAACGGCATCAGCGGCACGGTGGTTTACGATCCCGAGAATCCCGCGGCGTTGTCCGGCAAGATTGTGGTCGAGGCCAGGACCCTGACGGTGCCGAATCCGATGATGAACGGCCATCTGCACGGCAACCAGTGGCTGGACGTGGCCAAGTTTCCGGAAATCACCTTCGAAGCGGCCAGGGTGGCCAATGTGAAGCGCGACGGCACCAGCGCCAGCGCCGACGTGACCGGCAAAATGACGATTCATGGCGTCACCCGGGAGCTGACGATTCCGGTGAAGCTGAACTATCTCAAGGGCAAGCTGGGCGACCGCGTGCCCAACCAGCAGGGTGACCTGCTCGTCCTGCGGGCGCATTTCACCATCAAGCGCTCCGACTTCGACATCAATCCGGGTGCGCCCGCGGACAAGGTGGCGAATGAAATCGAGCTGACGCTGAGTCTGGCCGGCGCCGCGCCAAGGCCCTGACGGATTTCAAAGCGTCGGGCGACGGGCACCAGCCCGGGTGAACGCACCGTCACCGCATGAAAGCCAAATTCGTTCCGCCGGACAACCGGCCGCGCTGTTCGTGGTGTCTCAGCGAGGACATTTATGTCCGCTACCACGACGAGGAATGGGGCGTGCCCGAGCACGACGACCAGAAGCTGTTCGCCAAGCTTATCCTCGACGGCGCGCAGGCCGGGCTGAGCTGGATCACGATTCTCAAGAAGCGCGAGAACTACTACCGTGCGTTTGATCAGTTCAATCCGGAGAAAATGGCACGTTACTCGGAGAAGAAGATTGCCGCGTTGCTCGCGGACCCGGGCATCGTCCGCAACCGGCTCAAAGTGAATGCCGCTGTCACGAATGCGCGAGCCTACCTGAAACTGCGCGAGGAACTGGGGAGCTTCGACCGCTTTCTCTGGCAGTTTACGGGCGGCAAAACCAAACGCAATGTGTGGAAATCGCCGGGTCAACTGCCCGCCCGCACGGTGGAATCCGATGCGATGAGCAAGGCACTCCAACAGCGCGGCTTCAAGTTTGTGGGCAGCACGATATGCTACGCGTTCATGCAGGCCGTCGGCATGGTGAACGACCACCGGGTGGATTGCTTCCGTTACCGCGAGGTGTAGCCGGACAGGCGAGACGCCCGTCCCGCTACCAAATCCGCGACCAAAGCACCTTCAGGTAACGTCCTTCCAGCGCGTTGGACATCACGGGATGATCGTGACCGGGGCCGGTGCGGTCGAAGGTTTGCAAACGCCGGTTGAGCCGATGCGTGGAACGGATGACGAGGTTCTCGAAGGCCTCCAGCGAAACCAGCCCCGAGCAGGAGCACGTCACCAGCAGGCCGCCGGGCTCCACCAGTTGCACACCAAGCCGGTTGATGTCCTCGTATTTCTGCCAGCCCAGGCACTGTTCTTCTTCATCGCCCTGGACGAGCTTCGGTGGATCCAGCACCACCACGTCCCAACGCGCGCCGTTTTGGTGCATCTGGCGCATCCAGCCAAAGCCGTCGGCGTGAATCCACTTGATGCGATTTTGCTGGTTGAGATTGCCGTTGCGGCGCGCCTGCGCGATGGCTTCTTCGTCCAGGTCCACGGCGGTGACTTCGGCCGGTTCGCCCAACGTGGCCGCCGTCACGGCGAAACCACCGGTGTAGCAGCACACGTCGAGCACGCGTTTGCCTTTCACAAGTTTGGACAGCAGCAGACGATTTTCCCGTTGATCACAGAAGAAACCCGTCTTGTGACCCTTCGTGAAATCCACTTCGTAACGGACGCCGTGCTCGCGCACGCGGACTTGTTTTGGCGGTGGCGTGGCGGCGCGTTTGATGTGAATGCCCTCGAAGCGCGCGATGTGGTCGTCCACATTCACCACTTCTTGTTTGGTGCCGAGGCGCGCGTGGAGCGCGGCCAGAATTTGCGGCAGCCGCTGGTAAATGCCGAGGCTGTGGACCTCGACGCTCAGCGTGTCGGCGTAGCGATCCACCGTCAGGCCGCTGAGTGCGTCGCCGTCGGAGTTGACCACGCGGTAGCAGTCCATTTGCGCGTCGAGCTGCAACGTGTTCACACGCCAGTCCACGGCGCGTTCGATCGCGGTGGCAAAATAATCCTCGCCCGTCGGTTGCGCTCCATGCACGAGCACCCGCAGCGGCACGCGCGCCCGGGGATTGTAGAGGCCCGCGCCAAACACCGTGCCATCCTTCTTGTAAACGGTGACGAGGCTGCCGGGCCGGGCGTCGGGCGAAGCGGCCTTGATCATGGCCGGATAAATCGTCGGACTGAAGCTGATGGTCTTGAGCTGCACCCACGGTGCGGACCAGGTTTCGCTGCCCGGCGGCGGGGCGTCCTCCCGCGTCGGGCGGGGCGAGGGCG
>DASTWL010000081.1 GCA_035765895.1 Verrucomicrobiia bacterium
ACTACTTTGGGGATCTCTACCGGCGCTGGCAGGCGCGGCTGGGCAGTCCCAAGGCCATCACGGCGATGGCGCACACTTGAGCGGACGACCCGCGAAAGGAATGCGACCGGAGGGAGCAGGCCCGCCGGGCCGAGCGAGCGACGGCGAGCGAGTCCACCTGGCGCGCAGCCTCTGGCACCTGATCAAACACCGCACCCCTTACGCCCCGACCGGGTGGCAACACGCGGAAGAAAAACTGAAGCTCAAGAAGATTCAACGCCTCCACCAATCCGCCACCGCCCTCGGCTTCAAACTCATCACCACCACCTGAACTTACACGCCTAGTTTCTTACGAGACCTCATAAGTTTCCATCTTCGGTGGAAAACGACGACCCAACAATATCAAAAGGCCTGTGCTGACGGCAATGCCAGCCGAAGCAAAAGCGAGCATCGTAGCTGTCTCGCGGAAATCGAGAGATGCAGTCAGACACAGAAACAGCATGACGGCGTAAGACGTGATGGTGGATGGCAGCAAGTCCGACCACAAGTCTGCGCTGAAGGCTCGCCGCCCAATGAAACCTCCGCAGAAGAATACGACGAGAACCAACAGGACCAGCGCCTCGCCAGTGTGGTCTGTCGGCTTTGGCTCTGCGGGCAACGGGAAGAAGATCTGAAAGACGAGCGCCGCTGCAACGGCTGCCGCAATGCCGCCACCGAAGAATCCGATGACATCTCGAAGCAATGGGCGGTTCAAATTCACAGTGCGCGTTGGATGAGGTCTAGACAGTATGGCTTTCGTTGAAGGTGGAAGGGGTGTCTGCTCTCCGGTGCAAACGTGGGTTGCGCCGCGGGAGCAGCGCCGAGCCACTAGTTGTGGGACTCACGCCCCCGACAACCAAGATACGAAGAGCAGCCACCATGAAGACCTATCTACTCCGCCAAGCCCCGCCCGTCCAGCGCCAATCGCGCCCCGGTTCCACTGCGGCAGCGGAATCCCCGGCACGGCGATTGATTCATCACGGAATTCTGGGAACGCAGGGTTGCCGAGCCTGCAAGGCTGCCTTGGGGCAGGCGGCTTTGACCCCGCCGCGCTAACGGCGGGCGAGGAGGTGTTGCATCTGGCCCCAGATGGCGGCGCGGACGTCGTCCACGGTGCCGCCGGCGTTGATGAGGTGGACGCGATTGGGCTCGGATTCGGCGATGGCCCGATAGCCGAGTTCGACGCGGTCGAAGAAGGCGCGGTCGCTTTCCTCAAAACGGTCACGTTGGATTTCCAACGGGAGATTGGGCTGGCGGGCGAGGCGGCGGGCTTCGCTGATTTCGGGGGCAACGTGCAGGAGCAGGGTGAGGTCCGGGCGCGTGTTGCCGACGGCGAGATCAATGACCTGGCGCACGGTGGCGAGGTTGAGTTCCCGGCCGTAACCCTGGTAGGCGATGGTGGAATCGTAGAAGCGGTCGCAGAGCACGATTTCGCCGGCGTCGAGCGCGGGGCGGATGACTTCGCGCACGAGCTGGGCGCGGCTGGCGTTCATGAGGAGCAGTTCGGCCTCGGCGGTCATCGCGTGGTTGGCGTGGCTGTGCTTGAGCGTGTGGCGGATTTCCTCGCCGATGGGCGTGCCGCCGGGCTCGCGCAGCGTCCGCACGAAGCAGCCCATGCCCCGCAGGCGTTGCGTCAGCAGGCTGACCTGCGTGGACTTGCCGCAGCCCTCGGTGCCTTCAAAGGTGATGAACAGCCCTTTCATCGCGAAATGGAAAACATCCGGCATCCCACAACCGACAACAAACATCCATGGCCTGGCGCGCCGCCGGCGGACCGGGACGTTGAGCGTTCGGTGTTGATGACGGGTCGTTTTTTCAAAGCTTCTTCAGTTTCGGCCCCTTCGCCGTGTCTTCAATGGCCCAGCCTTTGGCCTTCAGTTCCTCCCGCAGGGCGTCGGCGCGCTGGAAATCTTTCGCCTTTTTGGCGGCGGCGCGTTGGTCGGCGAGGGACTGGATTTCCGCGGGCACAGCGGCTTCGGTTTTCGTGCCGATGCCGAGGACGGAATCAACCTTTTCCCAGGCGGCGAGCGCGGCGGCGGCCTCGGCCGGGGGGAGGGAATTTTCCGCGAGGCGCTTGTTGGTGTCGCGCACCCAGTCAAACACCGCGGCCCAGGCCGCGGAGATGTTCAGGTCGTCCGCAAGCGCAGCGGCGAATTTCTGAAGCAGTTGATCCTTTTCGGCCGGAGGAGCCACTGCGTCCTTTGCCAGCTCTTTCAATTTACGCACGCACTCATCAATCCGCGCCAGGGCCGTCCGTGCGCCCGCGAGGCCGTCGAGCGTGAAGTTGAACGTCTCGCGGTAATGTGCCGTGAGCAGGAGATACCGCACTTCGCGCCCGGTGCAGCCTTTGCCCAGCAGGTCGCGCAGCGTAAAGAAGTTGCCGAGCGACTTGCTCATCTTCTTGCCCTCGACCATGAGGTGCGCGCCGTGCATCCAGTGTTTGACGAAGGGCCGGCCGGTGGCGCCTTCGCTCTGGGCGATTTCGTCCTCGTGATGCGGGAAGGCGAGGTCTTCGCCGCCGAGGTGGAGGTCGAACGTGGGCCCGAGGGCTTTCATGCTCATGGCGCTGCACTCGATGTGCCAGCCGGGCCGGCCTTCACCCCACGGACTGGGCCAGAAGACGTCGCCATCCTCGGGCACGCGTGCCTTCCACAACGCGAAATCCGCGACGCTTTCCTTTTCGTATTCGTCGCTCGCCACGCGTTCGCCCATCCGCATTTCGTCGAGATTCAACTTCACGAGCTGGCCGTATTGGCAGCCGCAGCCGCGATACTTCTCGATGCTGAAATAAACCGAGCCGTCCGCCGCCTTGTAGGCGAGGCCGCGTTCGATGAGCCTGCCGATCAGTTCGAGCATTTCGGGAATGTGCTCGGTGGCGCGCGGGGTGAGGTGCGGCCGGCGGCAACCGAGCGTCTGGAGATCCTCGAGAAACGCGGCTTCGTAGCGGCCGGTGAAGTCGCGGAGCGTGGTTTTGGTTTCGCGGACGCGTTTGATGATTTTGTCCTCCACGTCGGTGATGTTCATGACGTGGCGGACTGTGCAGCCGTTGAATTCGAGCGTGCGCCGGACGAGGTCCGCAAAGACGAATGTGCGCCAGTTGCCGATGTGCGCGTAGTCGTAAACGGTGGGCCCGCAGCAGTAGAGGCCGACGCGGTGGCCGGCCGGGTCCAGCGGGACGAACTCCTGCACGGAGCGGGTCAGGGTGTTGTAGAATCGCAAAGCCATGCGTAAAACGCCGCCAAAGTAGGGATGCGCCCGCGAAAGCAAAAGGGGAAAGTCCGGCCGGCGCGGCCGGCGAAGCGGCCGGGCGCAGAAATCTGTTGCCGCGGGACGGCGGCTGGCCCAGAAATGGAGTCGTCAATTCTCAATGGGGGCTGCCACGCAGAGTTGAAGCCGGCCTCCTGCGTGTGGCAATGTTCTGTGGGGAAACCACCGGGCCGGGGAGCCGGGCCGGGTGGTGAACCGAAGGCGAGCGCGACCATGAAACCCGAAAAAGGCGCCGGGCTGACCGCACCCTCCAAGGTGGCGTCGTGGGGCCGGCGTCTTTATTTCCCGCAGCCGGTCGCGTGGGTGGTGCTGGTGATTTCCCTCGCCGCCAGCGCCGGCGGCTGGTTCATCGCGTGGAAGCACGCCGAGCTGGAGGCCCGCAAGCGGTTTGACGACCAGGTGGGTGCCATTGTTTCCGGGCTGACCGAGCGGATGCAGATTTACCAGGACGTGTTGCACGGCGCGGTGGGTTTGTTTGCCGCCAGTTATTCGGTCGAGCGCGGCGAATGGCGGGCCTACATGCGGAGCGTGTCCGTCGAGAGCCGGTTTCCCGGCATTGACGCCGTGGGTTACATCGACCGGGTGCCGCGCGACGGGCTGGACGACTTCCTGCAAAAGACCCGCGCGGACAGCTGTCCTGGCTTCACCCTTCACGAACCCGGCACGAACGGAGATTTGCTGGTCGTGAAATACATCGAACCCGAGGAGCGGCTGACCGCGGCCCTGGGGGTGAACATTGCCCTCGATCCCGAACGCGCCACGGTGGCGGCCCGCGCGTGCGACGCGAACGCCTCGGCCATGAGCGGCACGCTGCTCATCCAGGACGAGTCGCGCGGGCCGGCGACGGGGTTCGTCATGATGCTGCCGGTTTACCGGCACGGACGGCCCACGGACACGGTGGCGCAACGGCGCGCCGCCATCGAAGGCTGGGTGTTTGCGCGCTTCATCACCGAGCAACTGCTCGGGCGTATCCTCGGACCGGAAAACCGTGACCTGCATTTGCGCGTGACCGATGTGACGGCGCCGGACCAGGAGGTGCTGCTGTTCGACGATGCCGCGACCCGCACGACGGAACGGCCGGAGGCCGGGGCGTGGTTTGCCGAGCAGATGGCCCTCAAAATTGGCGGGCACACGTGGATGTTGCACTTCACCTCGCGGCCGGCCTTCGAGGCGGCGAACCGTTACGGCGCGAGCCTCTGGGTCGGCAGCATGGGCGGGATGATCAGCCTGCTGCTGTTCGCCATTGCCTGGTCCCTGAGTTTGACGCGGGAGCGCGCCCTGGCGATGGCCGGCGAAATGACGCGCACGCTGCGCGAGACCAATCGCCGCCTCGAAACGGAGGTGCATGAACGCGAGCGCTCCGAGCAGGCGCTGAAACATTCCGAGGCGCTCTACCATTCGCTGGTGGAGAGCCTGCCCCTCAGCATCACGCGGCGGGACGTGCAGGGCCGGCTGGTGTTCGCCAATCAACGCTTCTGCACGCGCTTCAACCGCACGCTGGACGAGCTGCTCGGAAAAACCGACGACGAACTGTTCCCGCCCGAGCTGGCCGCCCGGCGCCGACAGGACGACCGGCAAGTCATCGAAACGGGCACGACGGTCGAAACGCTGGAGGAACGGCCCCTGCCGGACGGCCAGACGCGCTACGTGCAGGCCATTCGCACGCCGGTTTACGACGGCGGCAAGGCGGTGATCGGCGTGCTGGGAATTTTCTGGGATGTCACCGACAAGCGGCGCGCCGCCGCGGAACTGGAGCACGAGCGGTTTCTGCTCCGCACCCTGATGGACAACCTGCCCGAGCGAATTTACTTCAAGGACATTGAGAGCCGCTTCCTGCGCAACAGCCGGGCGCACCTCGAACGCTTTGGCCTCACTGAAGCCTCGCAGGCCATCGGCAAGACGGACTTCGATTTCTTCACGGATGAACACGCGCGCGAGGCGTTCGAGGACGAACAGGCCTTGATCCGGAGCGGCGGTTCGGTCACGAAGGAGGAACGCGAGACGTGGCCGGACGGCAGCGTGACGTGGGCGCTCAGCACGAAGATGGCGTTGCGCGACGAGAGCGGGAAAATCGTCGGCACATTCGGCATTTCGCGCGACATCACGGACCGGAAGCGCGCCGAGGAAGCCATGCGCGAAGCCAAGGAAGCCGCCGAGGAGGCGAGCCGGGCGAAAAGCCAGTTTCTCGCCAGCATGAGCCACGAACTGCGCACGCCGTTGAACTCCGTGATCGGTTTCGCGAACATTTTGCTGAAGAACAAGTCAGGCGCGCTGGGCGCGGCGGAACTCAACTTCCTCGATCGCATCCTGGCGAACGGCAAGCACCTCCTCGTGCTCATCAACCAGATTCTCGACCTGTCGAAGATCGAGGCGCGCAAGGTGGAACTGCAAACCGGTCCGGTCGCGCTCGACGCGCTGGTGCGGGAAACCGTGGCTCAGCAGGAAGGCCTCGTCCGCGACAAGCCGGTGCAGCTCATCACGGACGTGCCGCCGGTGGTGGCGCCCATCAGCACGGACGCCGAAAAGCTGCGGCAGGTCCTGATCAATTTGATGGGGAACGCGCTGAAGTTCACGGAGCAGGGGAGTGTGACCGTGCGGGTGGTCACCAACCCCGCCGACCACCGGCCCGTGCGGCTCGAAGTGGCTGACACCGGCATCGGCATTCCCCGGGAAAAACTCGGCGTCATCTTCGAAGCCTTCCAGCAGGCCGAGGCCGGCACCGCCCGCAAATACGGCGGCACCGGCCTGGGGTTGACGATTTCCCAGGCGCTTTGCCAGCTCATGGGCTATCGCATCGAGGTGACCAGCGAACTCGGCAAGGGCTCGACGTTCAGCATTTATTTTACGCCCGGCGTCCGGCCGGCGCCGCCGCCGGTTCTACCCGCCGCGCCCAAGGCGGTTCCACCTGTGTCGCCCGCCGATTTGCGCGGCAGGCTGGTGCTCGTCATTGACGATGAACTGGATTCGCGCACGCTGCTCACGCATCTGCTGGAGGAGTTCGGCTGCCAGGCCATTGCCGCCAGCTCGGGTGAACAGGGGCTGCACATGGCGCGGGAATTCCGGCCGCACCTGATCACCGTGGATTTGATGATGCCGCAACTGGATGGCTGGCAGGTCATCCGCGCCATCAAGGCCGACCCGGAACTGCGCGACATCCCCGTGGTGGTGGTCAGCATCGTGGCGGGCGAGAACCGCGGCAACATCATCGGCGCCGTGGACGTGTTGCAGAAGCCGGTCATCCGCGAAGAATTGCTGGCCGTGCTGCGGCGCAGCCTGCCCTTCAATCATCCGCGCATCCTGATCGTCGATGACGAGGAGGACGCGCGCCGGGTGCTGGCGGCGCATCTCGAGGATGAAGCCTGCGAAGCCCGCCTGGCCCGCAACGGCCGCGAGGCGCTCGAGGTGATGGAGAAATTCATGCCCGACCTGATCCTGCTCGACCTGATGATGCCGGTGATGGACGGCATGGCGTTTCTCAACCGCATCCGCACCATTCCACGGTTCCAATGGATTCCGGTTGTGGTCGTCACGGCCAAGGAACTCACCGTCGCGGAGGCGCAGCAGTTGCGGAAAACCGCGCAGGACGTCGTCAAGAAGGGCGACGTGTTTGAGGCCGACTTGAAAAGCATCGTGCGCCGGCTGCTCCAGACCAGCACCCGGCCGAACCCGCTGCCTCCCCCATGAACGGCGAAACAATTCCACTGCTGATCGTGGATGATGACCCGGTGTTTGCGCACTTCCTGCGGCAGCTGGTGCTTACCGTGCCGGCTGATGCGACGTTCGTGCCGCGCTGTGTCGATTCCGCCGAGAAGGCGATGACGGAACTGGGGCATGACGGTTACCAGGTCGTGTTGCTCGACTATCACCTCCCCCAGGCGGATGGATTGCAGATGCTGGCGCACATTCAGGCGCTGCCGGCCGCCGACCAGCCGGCGGTCATCATGCTGACCGGCAGCGGCAGCGAATCCGTGGCGGTGGAAGCCATGAAACGCGGCGCGAAGGACTACCTGCGAAAGACCGATCTCGACGTGCCCGCGCTGACGCGGGCCCTGCACAGCGCGCTGCTCCAGAAGCGGCTGGGCGATCAGGTGGCCGCCTACAATGCGCAAATGCGTGCCGATCTTGAAATGGCGCGGCACCTCCAGCAATCGCTGCTGCCGGATCATTATCCCAGTTTCCCGCCCGCGGCCGCCGCCGGCGATTCGGCGCTGCGCTTTGAACATCGCTTTGTGCCGGCCGCCGAACTGGCGGGGGATTTTTTCAGCGTGCAGCAGCTTTCCGACACGCGGGCCGGGGTGTTCATCTGCGATGTCATGGGGCATGGCGTTCGCGCCGCCCTGGTGACGGCGATGATGCGGGCGCTGGTGGACAGCGAAGCCGCGCGGGCGGCGCATCCGGGCGAGTTTTTGACCGGCATGAACCGCCGGTTGTGCCGGCTCATCCAGCCGGTGGGCGAACCCATGTTCGTCACGGCATTTTATTTGGTGGTGGATCTGGTGGCGGGAAGTTTGCATTACGCCGCCGCGGGTCATCCGCGTCCACTGCACCTCCAGCCGGCCGCCGGCCGGGTTGCGCCATTGCCGGTTGCGGAAGTTGGTTCGGCTCTGGGGCTGGTGCCCGAGGCCAGTTATGTCACCAGCGTGACGCCGCTCACGGCCGGCGACGTGGTGTTGCTGTTCACCGATGGATTGTTCGAGGTGGTGGGCGGTGAGGCGAAGGAGGATTACGGCAAGGAGCGGTTGCTGGCGGCGGCGCGGCACAACCTGCAGCGCACGCCCGGCGAGTTGTGTGATGCGTTGCTGGCGGACGTGCGGCGACACGCCGGCGGCGCGGAATTTGCCGATGATGTATGTTTGCTCAGCCTGCACGTCGCCCGGCTGGCGGGCGCGCCAACCTGATTTTTGAGGGGACATTCATAAACGCATGAAAAAAGTTGCGGTCGTCGAGGACAATCCGGACAACCGGCTGCTGGTGCGGGTGATTTTGGAATCGCTCTACGAAGTGGCCGAGTATGAAAGCGGCTTTGCGGCACTGGCCGGCTGGCAGCAGGACAAGCCCGACCTCGTGCTGCTCGACGTTTCGCTGCCGGAGATGGACGGCACCGAGGTGCTGCGACGGCTGCGGGCGGACGAGCGGTTGCGCGACCTGCCCGTCATTGCGCTGACCGCGCACGCCATGACCGGCGACCGCGAAAAATTCATTGGCGCGGGATTTGACGATTACGTGACCAAGCCGATCGTGGACGAGATGGTGTTGTTAAACGCCATTGAAAAGCTGCTGCTGGCACGGACGAAGCCCAATCCGGCATGAGTGATTCATCCAATCTTGATCCGGCCGCGATGCAACGCCTCCAGCGCCTCGGCGGGGACGGGTTCACCGGCAAGATGATCGAATTGTTTCTCGGCTACGCCGCCGAGAAGCTGGCCGACGCGCGCCGGGAACAGGCCACGGGCACGCTGGCGGGTGTCAGCAAGGCCGTGCATCCGCTCAAGTCCAGCGCGGGCAACGTGGGCGCCCGCCGGATGCAGGAACTGACGTTGCGCATCGAGGAAGCCGCGGGCGCCGGCCGGCGGGACGAAGTGGCCGCATTGCTGGCGGAACTGGATGCCGCCTTCACCGCCGTGAAACCGGAACTGGAGGCGATCAAGCGCAACCTGATGCCTCCGCCACCGGGTTGAAACCGGCCCGCGGCAAATTTGCATCGCCGGACGCCGCCGTGCTGACTACATTGCGCGCATGGTTCACGTTGGCATCGGATACGACGTTCATGCGCTGGTCACCGGCCGCAAGCTGGTGCTGGGCGGCGTCGAACTCCCGCACACCAAAGGCCTGGACGGTCACTCGGACGCGGACGCCTTGCTGCACGCCATCACGGATGCCGTGCTCGGCGCGATTGGCGAGGTGGACATCGGCCATTTTTTCCCCAACACGGACCCGCGCTGGCGCGGCGCCCCGAGCCGGATTTTTCTGGAGGAGGCGGCGAAACAGGTGCGGGCGCGCGGCGGCCGCATCGTGAACATTGACGCATCGCTGCTGGCCGAAGCGCCGAAAATTTTTCCCCACATCCAGCAGATGAAGGCCAACATCGCGGCGGCCCTCGGAGTGGATGCCCGGAAGGTGGGCGTGAAGGCCACCACCAACGAGCGCATGGGTTTCATCGGCCGCGAAGAGGGCATCGCGGCGATGGCCGTGGCGAGCGTGGATCTGCCGGAGGAAAGTTGATCTCCCCCCCCCCCCGAAAACGTCATCACCCGCCCGGCGGCACCCCTGCCGCGGCGCGTTGAAGCGGTGGAACCTTATGGCAAACAAAGCACAAATTGGCTGGGAACGGCGGCAGGAGGATGGCTCCAAGCTGGAGGTTTATGCCTTGCACACCGGCGGCCAATACCGATTCTTTGCGCGCGGGAAACGCTACGACGACTGGCAGCCGGTCAAGGAGCCGCCGCTGGAGGACTGGCTCGCGCTTCTCGACGCCGTGCAGCGGCGCGTGCAGCGGCGCAAGATGATGCCGGATGACGAAGCCCAACTGGTGCGCGCCATTCGCGAGCGGTTTCCGGAAGCGGAGGTCTGATTCATGAAAAAGCCGTTGATTTTGATTTCGCCTGACTTCGAGGCGAAGGGCGTTGAATTCAGCGATCCCTCGGTCAGCCTGTCGCTGCGGTATCCGGCGGCTGTGGCGGCCTGCGGGAGCGTGCCGCTGATCATGGCGACCACGGACGCGCGCGAATGCGTGGCGGAATACGTCCGGCGCAGCGATGGCGTGTTGTTGACCGGTGGCGACGACCTCCATCCGAACCTTTACGGCCCGAAGCTGCGGCCCGCGCTCAAGGCCAAGGCCGCCCCGACGCCGGATGGCGGCCGGCGCGACTTGTTTGAGTTGATGCTGCTGGACGAGGTGTTCGCACAACGCAAGCCCTTGCTGGCCATCTGCCGGGGCCACCAGATGTTGAACGTGGCGCTGGGCGGCACGTTGTTCGTCGATTTGCCGACGCAAAAACCATCGCGCATTGATCACCGCCAGATGAACCGGAAGTCGGAGCTGGTGCATTCCGTGCGGTTGACACGCGGTAGCCTGCTGGCCAAGATGGCCCAAAACCAGACGCTGGGCGTGAACAGCACGCATCATCAGGCGGTCAACCGGGTGGCGCCGGCCCTGCATGCCGTGGCGCGCAGCGCCGATGGCTTGGTGGAGGGATTGGAGCAAAAGCCGGGCAGGCAGATGTTGCCGTTCTTGTTGTCCGTCCAGTTTCATCCGGAACGATTGCTCCAGCAGCATCCCGAACATCGGGCGATATTCGAGGGATTCGTGCAAAGCTGTCTGGAAAACTCAGTTTAGACTTTTATGAAGGGCTCAATTTTGGTCGTCGAAGACGAAGCCGACATGCGGGAACTCCTGACCGAGGTCCTGAAGGACAGCTTTGAAGTGTCCGCCGCGGATTCAGGCGCGGCCCTGAAGCAGGCGTTTGCCGGATCGCAACCCGACGTGGTGTTGCTCGACCTCAAGCTGCCCGACGCCGACGGGCTCGATCTCCTGCCGCAAATCAAGAAGCAATGGGCGGGCACCGAGGTCATCGTCCTCACCGGCAATGCCACCTTCGAGGCGGCCATCAACGCGACCAAGCTCGGCGCGTATCATTTCCTGACCAAACCCTTTGAAACCCAGGGCCTGCTGGTGACGGTGGATCGCGCCATCGAACACCGCCGGCAAAGCGAGGAGAACAACTCGCTGCACAAGGCGGTTTCCGTGCTCAGCGGCGGCGCCTCCCCGGTCTTCACCAGCGCGGCGATGAAGGACGTGGTGCGCACCCTGCAACGCGTGGCCCCGAGCGACGTGCCGATTCTCATCACCGGCGAAAGCGGCACCGGCAAGGAAGTCACCGCCGACCTCATCCACGCGATGAGCAACCGCTCCAAAAGCCGCATCATAAAAATCAACTGCGCCGCCCTGCCGCGCGAATTGATCGAAAGCGAATTGTTCGGCTCCGTCAAAGGCGCCTACACCGGCGCCCACAGCGACCGCGAAGGGCTGTTCCGCCAGGCCGAGGGCGGCACGCTGTTCCTCGACGAAATCTCGGAAATGCCCATCGATACGCAAAGCAAGCTGCTGCGCGTGTTGCAGGATCAGGAAGTGCGTCCCATCGGCGGCAAGGTGAGTTACAAGACCAACTGCCGCATCGTGGCCGCCACCAACCGCAGGCCGGATGAAGCCATCAGGGACGGCAAGCTGCGTGAGGATTTGTTCTACCGCATCAGCGCCATCACGGTGCATCTGCCCCCGCTGCGCGAGCGCCGCGACGACATCATGCCGCTGGCGAACGCGTTCTTGAAACGCTTCGCATCCCAGGCCAACCGCACCATCAACGGCTTTGGGCCATCCGCCGTGGAGCGGCTGACCGGGTTCGACTGGCCCGGCAACGTGCGCCAGTTGCAGAACGAGGTCCAGCGCGCCGTGCTGTTGTGCGAAGGCAACACCGTGGACGGCACCGACCTCTCCATCACCAACGTCCGCACCAACGTGGAAGGCCAGGACACCAGCTTCACGTTGCTCGAAGGCGTGGAGCGCAACGCCATCATCCAGATGCTCAAGGAAACCGGCGGCAACAAGCTGGAAGCCGCCAAGCGCCTCGGCATTGGCCGGCAGACGCTCTACAACAAGATCAAGGCTTACGGCATCGAAGTCTGAGCCGGCGCCGCGCGCGCCGCGGTCGATTCGGCATCGTTTTTCCCGCAATCGGATTCGTCCGGTTGCGGGTTTTACTTTAGATACGCCGCGATGCCTTCGGCAAACGGCTTCGCCGTGAGGCCGAATTGGGCCGCGGCGGGTTCGCGTTCGCCCACGTTGTCTTCCTTCAACATCAGCAACTGGTCGCGATTCAACGGCGGGGCCTGGCGCAGCAACACGGGAAAGAGGAATTCCAACGCGGCCGCGGCCAGGCGCGCCAGCGGCAGCGGCACATGCAGCTTGAGGCGGCGGCGGTGTGTGGCGTGCAGGACGGCATCGAGCACGGCGTCGTAGCTCAACCGCTCCGGGCCGCAAACGTCGAACATTTTTCCCACGCTTGCGGGTTCGTTCAAGGCGCCCACGAAACAGCGGGCGACCTCCGCCACGGACACCGGTTGAAACAGGTTTTGGCCCGAACCCATGACCGGCAACACCGGTGACCGACGCGAGATTCGCGCGAACAGGTTCACGAAGCCGTCACCGGGACCGTAAATGAGCGAGGGGCGAAAGATGGTCCAATCGAGTCCGCTGGCGCGCACAGCTTCCTCGGCGGCCCACTTGGTTTGGTGATAGCGCGATCGGGCGTTGGGACGCGTGCCCAGGGCGCTCATGTGAATCCAGCGCCGGACGCCGGCGCGTTGCGCCTCGGCCAGCAGGTTTTGCGTGGCGTGCCGGTGGACGTTCTCAAACGTCTGCTCGCCGAACTCGCTGATGAGGCCGACGAGGTGGATGATCGCGTCGCAACTGGTGGCCGCGCCCGGCAAGGAGGCGGCCACCAGCACGTTTCCGGCGTGAGATTCCGCCGCGAACGCGGGGATCAGTTCCCGCGCGGAGCGTCCCTGCGGATCGCGCACGAGGACGCGGACGCGGTGGCTGGCGGCGTGCAACTGCCGCACGATTTCACGTCCCACAAAGCCCGTGGCGCCCGTGACGAGGATTTTCATGACCGGATCGCAGGTTGTATGGACAAACCCACCCCTGACCCCTCCCCGGAGGGGAACAGCGCTTCACTCCATCGCCTTCAGTTGTTCGCGAATCATCTGTGTCAACGGCTGCACCGTGGTTTCGCTGAATTCAAACCGGCAGCCCGCGGTCGCGAACAGCGCGGGCAGGGGACGGGAATTGCCCAGGGCGAGGGCGCGTTTGTAACGGGCCAGCGCGCCGGCCTTGTCACGGTGCGAGTTGACCCAGACCTGCAGGGCGCCCAACTGCGCGATCCCGTATTCAATGTAGTAAAACGGGTGCAGGAAAATATGGAGCTGCCGGTGCCAGAGTTTGGCGCGTTCGGCATCGAGTCCGCTCCAGTCCACGTCCCCATTGAACCGGCGGTGCAGTGCCACCCATGCGGCATCGCGTTCGGCATGGGTGTGGCCGGGATGCGTGTAAATCCAGTGCTGGAAGGCATCCACGGTCGCAATCCATGCGAGCACGCCAACAATGCCTTCCAGGTGCGTGCGGCGGGCGCGCGCGGCGTCGGCCGGCCCGTAAAACTCCTCGATGAATTCGTTGCCGAGCAGTTCCATGCTCATCGAGGCGACTTCACAAAACTCGATCGGCGCGCCGCGATAGGCATGGAGATCTTCGTCGCGGGTGGCGAGCGCATGAAACGCGTGACCCGCCTCGTGCAGGATGGTTTCCACGTCGCGTTGCAGGCCGACGGCGTTCATGAAAATGAAGGGCAGCCGGGCCTCGGACAGGGTGGATTGGTAACCGCCGGGGGCCTTGCCTTTGCGGTTGGCGAGATCCAGCAAGGTGAGTTCGCGCATCTGGCGGAAGCCGGCGGCGAGTTCGCCATCGAGCCGGTCGAAGATGCGTTGCGAACGCGCCACCAGATCGTCCACGTGATCGAACGGCTTCAGCGGCGGCCGGTTCAGCGGATCCACGGCCAAATCCCACGGGCGCAGCGTTGCAACGCCCAGTTTTGTCCGGCGTTCAGCGTGCAGTTCGCGCAAGAGCGGCGTGACTTCGGCTTCCACCGCGTGGTGAAAGCGTTCGCAATCGGCGGGCGTGTAATCGAAACGTCCCAGCCGGCGAAAGGCGTAATCGCGGTAGTTGGCGAAGCCTGCGTTGCCGGCAATCTGCCCGCGCAACCGGCTCAGTTCGTCGAATTGCTGGTCAAACGCCGCGGCCTCCCGCAGGCGGCGCGTGGCCACGAGCCGCCAGGCCTCCTCGCGCATTGGGCGGTCGGGTTCCTCCAAATGGCGGCCCATTTGCACCAGCGTTTTTTCCTCGCCGCGGAAGGTTACGGTGAGCGAGCCCGTGAGCTTCTGGTATTGCTGGCCGAGCTTGGCCTCTTCGGTTTCGAGCGGAACATTTTCGGGCCGGAACAGTTCGACCTGGCTGGCGGTGTCGCGGTCGAACACCTGGTAACGGGGCGCGGGCAGGGTGGCGCGCTGCGGATGTTTTACGAAGGCCTGTTGCAACGCAAACTGCCGCGGTTTGGCGTGGGGTTCGATGTGCTCGACGAAGTGCAGATAGGCCTTCTCCGCCTCGGCGTTGTCCGTGTGGCACGTCATCGCGATGTAACGCCGCGTTCCTTCTTCATCCAGCGCGGCATTGAGTTCGGACCAGTCGAGCAGCCAGCGTTCGAGCCCGGCGGCGGTGGCGCAATGCGTCAGGGCCCGGTCGAGCTGGTCAAACAGCGGAGCGATGGCGGCCCAGTTGTTCCAGTTCACCGCGGCGGGGACAAGGCGGCGGGGGCGATGGGGCGGGAGATTTCCGAACGGCAACAAATTCATGCGCCGGAAGATAATGCAAACCGGCGCCGACGAAACTGGAATTTGAATCAACCCGGGCGCGGGGCGGCGCCCGGCGGCGGGCTCAGGTCAGGTGCCGCAGCGCCAGCGCGGCGATGGTGACAATGAGCATCATGCCGGCGGGCATGAATTTTTTGGTCTTGGCGAGGCGCATGGCGAACACCACGAGCAGCAGCACCATCAGCACGTCGGCAAGGCTGCGGGCGAGTTTGGCGTCGAGGAAACCATTGATGGCGCACGCGGCCAGTGCGGCGGCGAAGCCGATGGACATGTAGAGGGAAACCTTGCTCCTGGCCTTGAAGAAGCCAATCAGGCCGCCCACCACCAGCAAAACAACGTAAATCCAGAGCACCGTGTAATGATTCATGCGCGCTGACAATAGACGGGAAGGGCGCCCGGGGCAAAAGGTTCTTGGGCTGGCTGAACAGTCACGATTTTTCCGGCTGCCCCGCAGTTGTCCCACCCTGCCTGCTGAAAT